>CAMARK010000004.1 GCA_945860205.1 Reyranella massiliensis 521
GCGCCGCCTCTCACGGCCGCCGAACTCAAGGGCAGCGCGTTCCAGGGCCTCGAACTCAAGGGTTTTCAGATGAAGCCGCCGGATCCGGCGGCCGAGCCCGAGCCTCCCGCGAGCGATCGCTATGAGCTCACGCTGCGCCTGGAACGCGGCGATACCGTCGAGAAGATGCTGGCCGACATCGATGTTCCCGAAGCCGATCGCAAGCAGGTCGCCGAAAAGCTGCAGACGCTTCTGAAGAAGAAAAAGCTCGCGACCGGCGAGACGATCGAACTGCTGATGCAGACGATGCCCGAACAGCCCGACGCGCCGCGCGTGTTGTCGCTGTCGGTACGACCACAACCGGAACGAGAGTACGTCGTCAGCCGCAAGGACGATGGCACCTATGACGCCGAAGAGAAGACCTACAAGGTGAGCCCACGCATCGTTCGCGTCGAAGGTGAACGCGACGGCTCGCTGCAGCAAAGCGGCATCAAGGCCGGCGCGCCGTCGGCAGCGATGGTCGAGTTCGTCCGCGCCATGTCCTACGATGTCGATTTCCAACGCGAGCTGAAGCAGGGACAGAAGTTCACCGTGCTGCTCGAGCAACTCGTGACCAGCGACGGGTTGGTCACGCATCCGGGCCGCCTGCTGGCCGGAGAGCTGCGCCTGCTGAAACGGACGGTCACGGTGATCCGCTTCCGCCCGCAAGGCGGCGCCGACGGCTTCTACAATCCCCAGGGCGAAAGTGTCGTGCGCTCGTTCCTGCGCACGCCGATGGATGCCTCGAAACTCACCTCGCGCTTCGGCATGCGCGAGCATCCGATCCTGGGCTTCAGTGCGCTTCATGCCGGCGTCGACTTCTCCGCCGCTTCCGGCACGCCGATCCTCGCCGCCGGCGCCGGTAAGGTCTCGATGGCCGGCTACAACGGCGGCTATGGCCTCTACGTGAAGTTGCAACATACCCAGGACGTGGCCACGGCCTACGCCCACATGTCGCGGCTGGGACCGGGCATCAAGCCCGGCGTTTCCGTACGCCAGGGCCAGGTGATCGGCTTCGTCGGCTCGACCGGCATGTCGACCGGCCCGCACTTGCACTATGAATTCCATCGCGGCGGCAAGCCGGTCAATCCGCTGGCGCAGAAGTTCGCCATGCGCGCCACCGTAGGCGGCAAGGACCTCGCCCGTTTCCAGGCGCTCACGCGGCAGTATCTCAATCAGCTGAAGAGCGCGCCGGCGGCCACCGACATCAACACGCCGGCGCCGCAGAAGACGTCGCAGGCCCCGAAGGAGCCCGCGACGCCTCAGGTCGCACGCGGCGATTAGCGGCCGATAAGTAGCTAGTCGGCGGCCTCGCCCTAATCTGCGGCTTCGCCCAAGACGCGCTGGCCGGCGATCACGAGTTCGCCGTTCTCGACGCCCACCTCTACCGTGTCGCCATCCTTGATGCGACCCTCGAGCAGCAGTGTCGCCAGCTGATTCTGCAGGCTGCGCTGGATGACGCGCTTCAGCGGTCGCGCGCCATAGACCGGATCGTAGCCGCGGTTGGCCAGCCACTGCAGCGCCTTGGTGTCCAGCTCGAGGCTGATCTTGCGATCGGCCAGGAGCTTGCGCAGCTGGCCGAGCTGGATATCGACGATATCCGTCATGTGTGCCCGGCTCAGCCGGTTGAACAGCAGGATCTCGTCGAGGCGGTTCAGGAACTCCGGCCGGAAGGCGCGGCGCACCTCTTCCATCACCTGTTCGCGCACCGTCTCGGTCGACTGACCTTCGCCCAGCGCGGCCAAATGGGCACTGCCGAGGTTGGAGGTCAGCACGATCAGCGTGTTGTTGAAGTGGACCGTCCGGCCCTGGCCGTCGGTCAGGCGGCCGTCGTCCAGCACCTGCAACAGCACGTTGAACACGTCGGGATGCGCCTTCTCGACCTCGTCGAACAGGATCACCTGGTAGGGCCGGCGGCGCACGGCTTCGGTGAGCACCCCGCCTTCGTCGTAGCCGACATAGCCCGGTGGCGCGCCGATCAGGCGGCTGACGGCGTGCTTCTCCATGAACTCGCTCATGTCGATGCGGACCATGGCGTGGTCATCGTCGAACAGGTAGTTCGCCAGCGCCTTGGTAAGCTCGGTCTTGCCGACGCCCGTGGGGCCCAGGAACAGGAACGAGCCCATCGGCCGGTTGGGATCCTGCAGGCCCGCCCGCGCGCGGCGGACGGCATTGGAGACGGCGGTGATCGCCTCGTCCTGGCCGATCACCCGCTTGTGCAGCTCCTCTTCCATGCGCAGCAGCTTGGCCCGGTCGCCTTCAAGCATCTTGTCGACGGGGATGCCGGTCCACCGCGCAACCACCGCCGCGATGTCCTCGGGCATGACCTCTTCCTTCACGCCGCGGCTGCCGGAGAGCTCAACATTCTCCGCCGCCTTGAGCTTCTTCTCGAGGTCGGGGATGACGCCATACGAGAGCTCGCCTGCACGGGCGAGTTCGCCCTTGCGCTGCGCGATCTCGAGTTCATGGCGCGCCTTGTCGAGCTGCTCCTTGACCTTCTGGGCGTCGGCCAGCTTGTCCTTGGCCGATTTCCACTGGGCCGTCAGCCCAGCCGACTTCTGCTCGAGCTCGCTCAGCTCCTTGTCGAGCTTCAGCAGCCGCTCGCGTGACGCCGGATCGCTTTCCTTCTTCAGCGCCTCGCGCTCGATCTTGAGCTGGATGATGCGCCGGTCGAGCTCGTCGAGGTCCTCCGGCTTGCTGTCGACCTGCATGCGGATGCGGCTCGCCGCCTCGTCCATCAAGTCGATGGCCTTGTCGGGCAGGAAGCGATCGGTGATGTAGCGGTTGCTGAGCGTCGCCGCCGCCACGATCGCGGCATCGGCGATCCGGACGCCGTGATGCAGTTCGTACTTCTCCTTGAGGCCGCGCAGGATCGACACCGTGTCCTCGACCGTCGGTTCGGCCACGAACACCGGCTGGAAACGGCGTGCCAGCGCCGCGTCCTTCTCGATGTGCTTGCGGTACTCGTCGAGCGTCGTGGCACCGACGCAATGCAGCTCGCCGCGCGCCAGCGCGGGCTTCAGCATGTTGGAAGCGTCCATGGCGCCATCGGCCTTGCCCGCCCCGATCAGCGTGTGCAGCTCGTCGATGAAGACGACGATGTCGCCCTCGGCCGAGGCGATCTCCGACAGCACCGCCTTCAGGCGCTCCTCGAACTCGCCGCGGTATTTGGCGCCGGCCACCATGGCGCCGAGATCGAGCGACATCAGTTTCTTGCCCTTGAGCGATTCCGGCACGTCGTCGTTCACGATGCGCAACGCCAGGCCCTCGGCGATGGCGGTCTTGCCGACGCCGGGCTCGCCGATCAGCACGGGATTGTTCTTGGTGCGACGGCTCAGCACCTGGATGGCGCGGCGGATTTCCTCGTCGCGGCCGATCACGGGGTCGAGCTTGCCTTCACGCGCCATCTGGGTGAGGTCGCGGGCATATTTCTTGAGCGCGTCGTAGCTGCCCTCGGCCGAGGCCGAATCGGCGGTTCGGCCCTTGCGCAGGTCCTGGATGGCCTTTTCCAGCGGCGGCGCCTTGACGCCGCCCTTGGCCAGCGCAGTGGCGGCCTCGGTACCCTTGGCGAGCACAAGCGCCAGCAGCATCCGCTCGACGGTGACGAACGAATCGCCTGCCTTCTCGGAAATCGCTTCGGCCTGCTCGAACAGCCGCGCCGTCTCGGGCGCCAGATAGATCTGCCCGGCGCCCTGGCCTTCGACCTTGGGCTGCTTGGCGAGATTGGCCTCGACTTCGCGATGCACTATGCGTGAATCGCCGCCGGCGGCGGTGATGAGGTTGGCCGCCAGGCCTTCCGGGTCGTCCAGCAGGACTTTCAGGAGATGGTCGGGGACGAAGCGTTGATGGCCGTCGCGCAGCGCCATCATCTGGGCGCTCTGCAGGAAGCCCCGCATGCGCTCGGTGTATTTCTCTTGGTTCATTGCTCTACCCTTTCATTCACGCCCCCGTATGCGGCAGGCGAAAGAGCGGACCCCTATCCGGGCATCCTGTGATCGATATGGGAAGGGATCGTGCAGGTGCAAGACCGGATCGAAGGTGCGGCTTTTCCGCGTAACGATGCCGGTCTATGAGAAAGGCCGACACGGATCAAGAAGTCGGGGGAGAAGAGCAATGTCTGGTGGGCATGGACACGTCGATACCGCGAACAAGAAGATCGCCCTGCTGGTCGCCGTGCTGGCCGCCCTGCTGGCGGTCTCGGAAATGTCAGGCAAGAGTGCACAAACCAACGGCCTCTCCAGCCACATCGATGCGTCCAACCTGTGGTCGTTCTTCCAGGCCAAGACGATCCGCCAGACCACGCTGCGCACAGCCGCCGATGGCGCCGATGCCCAATTCAAGGACAGTCCTGCCACCATGCCGGCGGCGCTCAAGACACAATCGGAGCTGTGGCGGCGCACCGCCCAGCGCTACGACTCGGAACCCGAGACCAATGAAGGCCGCAAGGAATTGATGGCCCGGGCCAAGGCGAAGGAGGCATACCGCGACCGATCGCTGGCGGCCTACCACATGTTCGAATACGCCTCGGCCTGCTTTCAACTGGCCATCGTGCTGGCCGGCGCGGCCGCGCTGACCGCGGTTGTCTGGCTCACCTTCGTCTCATTCGGCCTGGCGGCGGTCGGTATCGGCTTCACCGTGCTGGGGTTCGCGGCGCCGACCCTGCTTCATATCTAGGGCCCACGAAAACAGGGACAAAAAAACACCCGATGGCGGCTGCCATCGGGTGTTCCTGAAACTCTCTTCCGGATCGGCTATCCGCCGCGCCGACCGGCCGGTGGCGTGAAAGCCGGGACCTCAGGCTGATCGTCGACCGCCGGATCCTCCTCGGACGAGGTGCTACGCCCGTTTTGCAGGAATGCGACACCGCCCAAGCCGGGATCGGCTTCGTTGGCGTCATCCCCGCGACCGCCCATGCGCTCGCCCGGGGCATGGCCGTTGGCGTTGCTAGGTGGCGGGCCGGATTGCTGCCCCCCCGGCTGACCCTGCTGCTGCGGTTTGGGATTGGCCTGGCCGCCCTCTTCGTCGCCATAACCCACGTTGTTGCGCTGGCCGAAGCCGCCCATCGTCTGGATCATGCGGAAATAGTGGTCGGCGTACTGCCAATAGGCCTCGGCCTGGATGCGATCGCCCGAAGCGGCCGCCTCCCGGGCCAGCGCCTGGTACTTGTCGAACACCTGATGCGCATTGCCGCGAACCCGAACGTCGGGGCCGCTGCTGTCGAACATCTGATTTCGATTGGGCGGGCGATTGGGATTGTGGTGCTGCTGCTTGTGGTGGTTGTTGTGGCCACCGCCACCTCCGCCACCACCACCGCCGCCAC
The DNA here is from genome assembly GCA_945860205.1 of Reyranella massiliensis 521. Taxonomy (GTDB): domain Bacteria; phylum Pseudomonadota; class Alphaproteobacteria; order Reyranellales; family Reyranellaceae; genus Reyranella; species Reyranella massiliensis_B. The sequence goes on from CAMARK010000004.1 coordinate 5,339, forward strand.
CACCATTGCGACCGCCGCGCGATCGCTGACGATTGTTTGGTCTCATTAACCTAGGGCCAGTTACACGCCGGACGGGGTTGTTGTTGTTAGCGACCCTCTGCCCTTCCTGGGCGCCGTCACGGCTATTTTTCAGAGGGATATAATTTGCCCACCGCCATCGATCGGCACAGGCTAAGCCCCCTAAGGGACAGTTCGCAAGCTAGTCCTATTCCCTTCCCTTGCCAACTCTTTAATGCGTCGCCGACACGATCCGGTCGATCCCGCCGAGATCCTTCCAGGGATTGCCCACTGCAAATCCAGCAACCGACAAAAGCGCTGATATATCAGGGGCTTGGCCCTCTCCTGCCTCGATCAGCACACGACCCCCGGAAACGACCAGCCCGGCTGCCTGGCCGGCGATGGCGCGATAGGCGGCAAGCCCATCCCCACCCCCGTCCAGGGCCAGTCGGGGCTCAAAGCGAGCGACTTCAGGCATCAGCGCGTCGATCGCGGCCGTCTCGATGTAGGGTGGGTTGGAAACCAGCAGGTCGAAAGGCCCGCCCAATTGCTCGGCCCAGCCTTGATGCCGCCAGTCGCCGCCGACAAGGCGCGTGCGGGCAACGACACCCAACGCGTCGGCATTGCCCTGAGCGACTGAAAGAGCCTCCGCCGATGCGTCCATGCCGACACCCCGGGCGTTGGGAAATTCCCGAAGGAGCGTGAGAAGCAGACATCCCGAGCCGACGCCGAGATCGACAATGCGCCATGGCTCCGTCCTTCCCGGCATCAGCGCCAGCGCCGCTTCGATCACCGTTTCGCTGTCGGGCCGCGGCACGAGAACGGCCGACGACACCTTGAACGGCAATCCCCAGAATTCGCGCTCGCCCACGACATAGGCCATCGGCTCGCGCCGGATTCTCCGCGCGGTCAGTGCGCGTAACGCTTCTACCACCACGGGCGGCGGCGCCTCGTCGCCGTGGGCGATCAACCATTCGATGGTGATTCCGCCGGCATGGGCCAGCAGCAGGCGGGCTTCGAAGCGGGCGTTGTCGATGCCGGCTGCTGTCAGCGCGACGGCGGTATCGCGCAGCAGCGCGTCGTAGCGCGCGGCCCCGGCCACCAACTAGGCCGCCAACTCCGCCAGACGGCTCGCCTCGTCGTCGGCGGTCAGCGCGTCGATCAACTCGTCCAGCCCGCGGCCCTCGAGGACCTCGTCGAGCTTGTAGAGCGTGAGGTTAATGCGGTGATCGGTGACGCGGCTCTGCGGGAAATTGTAGGTGCGGATGCGTTCGCTGCGATCGCCGCTGCCGACCTGACCCTTGCGGTCGGCTGAGCGAATGTCGTCGCGGCGCTGGCGCTCGGCGTCGTAGAGCCGGGCGCGCAAGATCTTCATCGCCTTGGCCTTGTTCTTGTGCTGGCTCTTCTCGTCCTGCTGGCTGACGACGGTATTGGTCGGGATATGGGTGATGCGCACCGCCGAATCGGTGGTGTTGACCGACTGGCCGCCCGGTCCGGAGGAGCGGAAGACATCGATCCTGAGGTCCTTCTCATCGATCTTGATGTCGAATTCCTCGGCCTCCGGCAGCACCGCGACGGTCGCCGCAGACGTATGGATGCGGCCCGAGCCTTCTGTGGCCGGCACACGCTGCACGCGATGCACGCCCGATTCGAACTTCAGCCGGGCGAATACGCTGCGGCCGGTCACGGTCGCGATCGCCTCCTTGTAGCCGCCGATGCCGGTATCGGAGAGCTCCATGATCTCGAACTTCCAGCCATGCTCGGCGGCGTAGCGCTGGTACATGCGAAAGAGGTCGGCCGCGAACAGGGCGGCCTCGTCGCCGCCCGTGCCGGCGCGGATTTCCAGGATGGCGTTCTTCTCGTCGGCCGCATCCTTGGGCAGCAGCATGCGCTTCACCGCATGCTCAAGTTCGGGCAGGCGCTTGCGCAGCGCCGACGCCTCTTCCTCGGCGATCGCCTTCATGTCGGGATCGGCCGCCATCGCCTCGGCGTCCTTCAGCTCCTGCTCGGCCTTGTGCCATGCGTTCACCGCCTCGACGAGCGGGCCGAGGTCAGCATATTCCTTCGAGGCCGCGACGAACTTCTGCGAATCGAGGGTGCCGGCGGAAAGTGCCGCCTGCAATTCGGCGTGGCGGGTCACGATCTGGTTGAGCTTGAGCAAAAGCGACACGAGGTTCAGCCCTTCAATGCGTCGGCGAGGGCGTCGAGTGCCACTTCACGCTGATCGCCACTATCAAAATCCTTGAGCTGGGCCACGCCCTTGGCCAGTTCGTCGTCGCCGATGATGATGGCGGCGCGCGCGTTGAGCTTGTTGGCCCGCTGCAGGCGCCGCTTCATGTTGCCGCGATAGTCCTGCTCCACCGTGATGCCCTGGCGGCGAAGCGCCCGGGCAATCCCCAGCGCCTTGGCCTCGGCGGCGGCACCCAGAGGCGCGATCACCACCGCCCGCGGCTCGGCCGGCGGCTCGTTGCACAGCATCATCAGCCGTTCGATGCCGCCAGCCCAGCCGATGCCCGCCGTCGGCGGTCCGCCCAGCTCGGCGATCAGCCCATCATAGCGGCCGCCGCCCAGCACGGTGCCCTGCGCGCCGATGTGGGTGGTAACGAATTCGAAGGCGGTGTGGGTGTAGTAATCCAGCCCGCGCACCAAGGTGGGATCGACCTCGAAGGCGATGCCGGCGGCCGAAAGCCCGTCCTGTACCGCCGCGAAGAAGTCGCGGCTGGCCTGGTTGAGGTGGTCGGCAAAGGACGGCGCGCCGGCATTGATCGCCTTGTCGCCCTCGTCCTTGCTGTCGAGGATGCGGAGCGGATTGCGCTGCAGGCGGCTCTTCGAATCTTCCGACAACTTCCCGATGTGGGCCGAGTAGTAGTCGACCAATACTTTGCGGTAGACGGCCCGACACTCCGGGTCGCCCAGCGAATTGATCTTGAGGACGCAGCGCTCGAGGATACCTAGCCGGTCGAGAATGTCGGCGGCCACCGAGATCACTTCGATGTCGGCGCCAGGCTCCGGCGCGCCAAGCACCTCGATGTCGATCTGGTGGAACTGGCGCTGCCGGCCTTTCTGCGGCCGCTCGTAGCGAAACATCGGGCCGGCGGCGAAGACCTTGAGCGGCAGCTGCTGAGTGAGCTCGCCGTTGGACACGAAGGCGCGGCAGATGCCGGCGGTATATTCCGGCCGCAGGGTGAGCGATTCGTCGCCACGATCCTTGAACGTGTACATCTCCTTGGAGACGACGTCGGTGGTCTCGCCGATTCCGCGCGCGAAAAGCTCGGTGAACTCGAAGATCGGCGTCGCCATCTCGCGATAGCCGTAGAGCCGCGCCACATCGCGCGCCGTGCCGATCACGTGGGCGAAGCGCCTGTATTCGTCGGGGAGAAGATCGTGCGTGCCACGCACGGGCTGAAGCTTGCTCACGGGAAATCGCCTTGGGAAAAAGTCGACGGGAAGAGGTCGGAGGTCGCTACTCGGCGGCGGCGCGATGTCGCTCCTGTTCGAGCTTGGCGGCTTCGGCGACCTTGGCGGCCTCGATCTCGGCCGCCTTCTTCTCGATCAATCCGACCAGGTGGTCGATGACGTTGCCGTCCTTCAGCCTGTGATGCGGGACGCCGGCGATGTAGACCTGATGGTTGTTGGCGCCGCCGCCGGTGAAGCCGATATCGGTTTCGCGCGCCTCGCCGGGGCCGTTCACGACGCAGCCGATCACCGACACCGTCATCGGCGTGGTGATGTGGCCGACGCGCTTCTCCAGCGCCTCGACGGTGCGGATCACGTCGTACTGCTGCCGCGCGCAGGACGGGCAGGAAATGATGTTAACGCCACGGTGGCGCAGGTTGAGCGCCTTTAGCATCTCGAAGCCGACGCGGACCTCTTCCTCGGGCTCGGCCGACAACGAGACGCGGATCGTGTCGCCGATGCCCGCCCACAGAAGCGAGCCCATGCCGATCGAAGATTTGACCGTGCCGGTGCGGGTGCCGCCCGCTTCGGTGACGCCGACATGCAGCGGGTAGTCGCAGGCGTCGGCGAGCTGCTGGTAGGCCGCGACTGCAAGGAAGACGTCGGAGGCCTTCACGCTGATCTTGAACTCGTGGAAGTCGTGGTCCTGCAGGATGCGTGCATGATCGAGCGCGCTCTCGACCATCGCCTCCGGGCAGGGCTCGCCGTACTTGTCCAGCAGGTCCTTCTCGAGCGACCCGGCATTGACGCCGATGCGCATCGAGCAGCCGTGATCCTTGGCCGCCTTCACGACCTCGCGCACCCGATCGGCACTGCCGATGTTGCCGGGGTTGATCCGCAGGCAGGCAGCGCCCGCTTCGGCGGCCTCGATGGCGCGCTTGTAGTGAAAATGGATGTCGGCAACGATCGGCACCTTCGAGGCCCGCACGATCGTGGAGAGCGCCGCCGTCGACTCCTCATCAGGGCAGGAAACGCGCACGATATCGACGCCGGCTTCCTCGGAAAGGCGGATCTGCGCGATCGTCGCCTCGGCATCGGCCGTCAGCGTGTTGGTCATGGTCTGAACCGTGATCGGCGAATCGCCGCCGACCGGCACGGACCCAACCATGATCCGCCGCGATTTGCGGCGAATGATGTCGCGATAGGGCCTGATGCTCATACCCTGCAATGTAGCTGTGGGCGGGCGGCTTATCCAGCCGCCGGGGCGCCGTCCGGCCTAACGCGCGTCGATGACGCGGTAGGCGATTCCGGCCGGCACGACGTAGGTTTCGCCGGCACGAACGTAGGTCTGGGCCAGCACGTCGCCGCTGGGCGCCCGCAATTCCACCCAGCTGTTGACGCGCACGCTGACCGGCGTGTCGAATTTCACCGGCAGGCTCGGCATTGATTCGGTCGCCGGCGTGCGCGCCACGGCTTCCTCGGTCGCCGGCGCGTTCGGCGCGGGCGCATTCGGAACGGGTGTCGCTGGTGTGGCGATGCGCGGCGGCGGCTCGACCTGTGCCGGCGGTTGTGCTGCCTGCGCCTGACCGATGGCGGGGACCGACATCACGATCGGCGGCGGCGGTGCGGGTACGGCAACGACGACGGGCGGCGCGAGCGGCGCGGGCTGGACGACGGTCTCTTGCCGCGGCGCGGGCCAGACTTCGGCGGGCAACCCGCCCGGCATGGTGCGGACTTCCTTGACCACAGGCGTAGCGGGTACGGCAGGAGCCGCAGCGGAGTCGGCTGCGGGCTGCGACAATGCAGCGGGGCGCGACGCCAACAGGCGATCCGGCACCGGCGGAACTTTTTCGGCGATCACCGACTGCTCACGCGGCAAATAATTCCACACGGCGTAGCCGGCACCGACGACGAGCAGGATGGTCAACACGGCGAGGCCGATCGGCGCGCGCCTCTCCACGATCGGGAAGTCGGCCGGCAGCGACAGAGGGCGCTTGATGGGAACCGGACCGGAGAGATGATAGGCGGTCAGCACCTTCTCGGGGTCGAGTCCGACATGCGCCGAATAGGCCCGCAGGAACGCCGGGATGTAGGCGGCGCCAGGCAGCTTGTCGAAGCGACCATCCTCGATCGCCTCGAGATGGCTACGCCGAATGCGCAAGCTCTTCTCGACCTCAGACAAGTCGAGACCACGCGCCTCGCGTTGATCGCGCAGCAACCGACCAACCGCGCGGCCCGGTGTGGCCTCGCGTTCAACCGCTCGCCAATCAACCTGATCCGGCATGAATAGACCCTGCTTTCCCCTCGCGAGTGACTCTTAGCAGAGGCGCAATGACAGGGCAAAAGCGATTCGACTTCTCGTCGCTAAATTTCGATCGCGTGATCGGCGGCGAAGAGGCGGAGCGTCTCGCGCATGGGTCGGTCCGGTTGTGAAAGCGCAGAGCCCATGAATCCAGTTGCCTCGGCAAGATCGAGCGACCGGATCATCGCCTTCACCGGTCCGATGGAACCGGGCGACATCGAGAGTGACCGCACTCCAACAGCAAGAAGAGCCAGCGCCTCGACCGGCCGACCGGCCATCTCGCCGCAGACGGCAAGATCTACGCCGGCAGGCCGCACCTTCTCGACCACAAAATGTAGCAGTCTCAACAGCGCAGGAGACAAGCTATCGTAGCGGCCAGACACCCGGCTGTTCCCCCGGTCGGCGGCGTAGAGGAACTGAAGGAGATCGTTCGTCCCGACCGAGAGGAAGTCGACCTGAGGCAACAGGCTGTCCAACTGCCACGCCAGGGCCGGCACCTCGAACATAACGCCAACACGCAACTGCTCGGGCATCGCCTGGCCGCGCCGCCGAGCCCGGTCGAGTTCGAGGTCGAGCAGCTGCCGGGCACTCAGAAGCTCGGCAACCTCCGCGATCATCGGGAACATGACCGACAGCGGCCGGCCGTTGGCGGCCTGGATCAAGGCGCGAAGCTGCCGCCGCAGCATCGCCGGCCGGTCGAGGCCGATCCGGATGGCCCGCCAGCCCATCGCCGGATTGTCGTCGCCGAAGGCCCCGACATAGGGAAGAACCTTGTCGCCGCCGACATCGAGGGTGCGGAAGGTCACCGGCCGGCCATCGGCAAGGTCGAGGACGCGGCCATAGAGCCAGGCCTGGGCATCGACGTCGGGAAACTCCGAACGCACCATGAACGGGATCTCGGTCCGGTAGAGGCCGACCCCGTCGGCGCCGGTGTCTTCGAGATGCTGCATGTCGATCAGCAGGCCCGCGTTCATTTGCAGCGAGATCCGCGCCTGGTCGCGCGTGGCCGACGGCAGGTCGCGGAGCGCTGCATACTTGCGCCGCCGTTCGATCCGCGCGTCGATCGCGGCATGGACCGTCTGCAGCACATCCTCGGCCGGCCGCACCAGCACCTGGGCATTGTCGCCGTCAACGACGATCGAATCGCCCGCCTCGACCCGCGACAGCACATCGGGTGCACGGCCGACGACGGGGATGTCGAGCGCGCGCGCCACGATCGCCACATGGCTCAGCGCCGAGCCCTCCTCCAGCACGACGCCGCGCAGGCGTGTGCGGTCGTAGTCGAGCAGCTCGGCCGGCCCCATGTCGCGGGCGACGACGATCATATCGTCGGGCAGGGAACTCGGATCGATGGCGACGCGGCCGGTCAGACGCAGCAGCAGCCGGTTGCAGAGATCCTGCAGGTCGCTCAGCCGCTCGCGAATATAGGGATCGGTCGACTGGCCAAGCCTGGTGCGGACATCGTCGAAGGCGCGCTGCACACCCGCCTCGGCGGTAAGGCCCGAGGCCACGGCCTCGCGCACGCGCTCCATCCAGCCGCGGTCGTCGACGAACATGCGGAAGGTCTCGAGAATCTCGCGCTGCTCGCCCGACTGCATGTCGTGCGCCTCGAGCATGCGGTCGACGTCGGCCCGCACGCCGTGCAGCGCCTCCACGAAGCGCTCCTGCTCCAGCTCCACGTCCTCGGCCACGACCCGCGAGATCACGATGCGCGGCTCGTGCAGCACGGCATGGCCGATCGCGACGCCGGGCGTGAGCTGCACGCCGTCGATGCGCAGCGGCAACAGGCCGAGACCATCGACCTGCTGCATCTCATTAGGGCTCACGATGTGGCCAGCCGCGATCAGCTCGGCCAGCACCATGGCGATGGTCTGCAGGGACTCGATTTCCTCCTCGTTGTACTGGCGGCGGGTGCGGTTCTGCACCACCAGGACGCCGAGCACGCGTCCGGCGCGCAGGATCGGCACGCCGGCGAGCGAGTGATAGATTTCCTCACCCGTTTCAGGGCGATAGGCGAACTGCGGATGGGTCTGCGCGTCGTCCAGCGCCAGCGGCCGCTCGTGAGCCGCGATGTCGCCCACGAGACCCTCGCCGACGCGCAGCCGCGTGCGGTGCACGGCGTCGGGATTGAGACCCTGGGTGGCGAACAGTTCCAGGACCTCGCCGGCCCGCAGCAGGTAGATCGAGCAGACCTCGGCCACCATCTCGTTGGCGACCAGGCGCACGACTTCGCCCAGCGTATCCTCGACGGAACCGGCACGCGCCATCGTGTCCCGGAGCCGCTTGAGGAGCATTCGCGGTCCGGCCAGTGGAGTTGCTCTCTCCATGGTCAGACCGCGGGATGCTTGAGTCGGATGACGACGAAGCTGCGATCGATGGCGCAGGCGCAAGCTCGCCATGCCGCCAACGCCCGCATTTTGACAGCGCGGGCGTTGAGGGGGCGGGCGTTGGGGCAAGCCTTGGAGGTGAGTGCCGCGCGCATGGCCCGTTTATAGCAAGACCCGCGCCGAACTGCCTACCGGCTTATTCGCATAAGCACCAAGGAAACTAATGCGATCAGGCGGCGTCGAGGTCGTAAGCCGTATGTAATGCCCGCACCGCAAGCTCGGTGTATTCGGCCGCCACCAGGACGCTGATCTTGATCTCCGACGTCGAGATCACCTGGATGTTTATGCCCTTGGCCGCGAGCGTCTCGAACATCTTCAGCGCCACGCCAGCATGGCTGCGCATGCCGACGCCGATCACCGAGACCTTGGCCACGTTGATGTCCGACTGGACTTCGGCGAACTTGAGGTCCGCCTTGGCCTGCTCGAGCTCCTGCACCGCGCGCACGAGGTCGGCCCGCGGCACCGTGAACGTGATGTCGGTCGAGCTGCCGTCGAGCGAGACGTTCTGCACGATCATGTCGACGTTGATGTTGGCCGCCGCCAGCGGCCCGAAGATCGCCGCCGCCACGCCCGGCCGGTCAGGCACATGGGTGACGGTGACCTTGGCCTCGTCCTTGGAGAAGGCGATGCCGCTCACGACGGATTTCTCGAGCCCCTGGGCCATGATTTCGTCCTCGTCCACAACCAGCGTGCCAGGCAGATCGCTACCGAGTGCGGCGTCAAACGACGACAGCACCTGCACGCGCACATGATGATTCATCGCCAGCTCGACCGAGCGCGTCTGCAGGACCTTCGAGCCCTGCGAGGCCATTTCGAGCATCTCCTCGTAGGTCACGCGATCGATCTTCTGCGCCTTCTCGACGATCCGGGGATCGGTCGTGTAGACGCCGTCGACGTCGGTGTAGATGTCGCAGCGTTCGGCCTTGAGCGCCGCCGCCAGCGCCACCGCCGACGTGTCAGAACCGCCGCGGCCGAGCGTGGTGATGCGGCCCTCGGGCGAGAGGCCCTGGAAGCCCGGCACGATCGGCACTTCACCCGCCGTCATGGTCCGCGCCATTTCGGTGGTGTCGATGTCGATGATGCGCGCCTTGGCATGCGCCCCATCGGTACGGATCGGGATCTGCCACGACACCCAGGAGCGCGCCTTCACGCCCTCCTGCTGCAGCACCAGCGCCAGCAGCCCCACCGTCACCTGCTCGCCCGTCGCCACGACGACATCGTACTCGCGCGGATCGGGCAGGTCGGACACTTCGCTGACCCACTTCACGAGCTGGTTGGTGGCGCCCGACATGGCCGAGACCACGACCGCAACCTCGTTGCCGCGCGCGACCTCGGCCTTGATCTTGCGCGCGGCATTCTTGATCCGCTCGATGTCGCCGACCGAAGTCCCGCCGAATTTGAGAACGATGCGCGCCATTGCCTGCTCGAAGATCCTGCTCGAAGGGGAAGCCCCCGCCCGGAAAGCGCGGTATAGACACCGCCGACACCATATGGGTCAAGCGCAGCCATGAGCCACCCTTCGCATAACCCGGCCCGATCGTCCGCTCCCTCGACCGTGGATCCGGCCGAGGTAGAGCGTTTTTCGCGCATCGCCGACGAGTGGTGGGACCCCAACGGCAAGTTCGCGCCGCTGCATCGCCTGGGCCCCGTCCGCATCGGCTACATCCGCGACCGCGCCGCCACCCATTTTAGCCGCGAGGCGCTGTCGGGCCAGCCTCTCAAGGGTCTTTCCGTGCTCGACATCGGCTGCGGCGGCGGCCTGCTGAGCGAGCCGATGGCCCGTCTCGGCGCCACGGTTACCGGCGTCGATGCCTCGGCCCGCAACATCGCCGTCGCCTCCCTCCATGCCGGCCGCCAGGGCCTGTCCATCGACTACCGCCAGGACACCGCCGAAGCCCTGGCCAGCAGCGCCGCCCAGTTCGATATCGTGCTGGCGCTCGAGATCGTCGAGCACGTGGCCGACGTCGACCTGTTCCTCAAATCCTGCGCCCGGCTGGTGAAGCCCGGCGGGCTGATTTTCGTCTCCACCCTCAATCGCACCGCCAAGGCCTGGGCGCTGGCCATCGCCGGGGCCGAGTACATCCTGGGCTGGCTGCCGCGCGGCACGCACGACTGGAAGAAGTTCTTAAAGCCCTCCGAGGTCGTGCGTGGCCTCGAGGCTGGCGGCATCACCCCCAAGGAGATCGTGGGCGTGGTCTATAGCCCCCTCAGCCGTGTCTGGAGCCTCAACAAGACCGACCTCGACGTGAACTACATGCTGTTCGGGGTCGCCCCAGGTTTCCTATCTTGCGCGCCGGATTCGACCTCAAGTTCTTGATTTCAAACAGATATCCCGGATGGGAATGGGAAACGAAATACTGAATTTTGCGCTTCTCGTCTCGATCGCAGAGACAATAGGATTTCGTGCTGGAAATCCTACTTATTCCTGCCGGCCGTGTCAAATGCCGAGCTTCCAGGCCATCCCCGGCGTGCTGCGCGTCGCAGGATCGACTTCACGACGAGACGGTGAAAGGGCGTGATCAGAGCGAGATAGGCTCGGCCCAGCAGATTGTGGCAGTGCACGGCCGTGGTGACGACGATGTCGCTGGGTCGGCGCTGAACCGAGACCCTGAAGTCGAGATGCTTGTCGTCCTCGCCCAGGATCGCCTCGTCCCCGGTGATCTCGTACACGCGAAAGATATAAATTCGCGCCACCCCGTCGGTGACCGATCCCTGGCGAAGCTCGCGCGATGTCTTGATGCCGAAGCCGGCCACCACCGCGTCCCGCACGCCCATGAGAAGGCGAAGCCCGGGCCCCTGCTCGCTCAGCATGAAGCGTGTGAGGGTCTCCACGTCGTGGCTGGTGCCCTGCGGCAGGCCGATCGCATAGGCATCCACCAGATCGGCGCCCGCGAATCGATCGGCGATGCGGCTCCCGGTCGGCAGCGCCACCGCGCCGGCCACCGCTAGTTCCCCCGCGGGATCCAGGGCAGGCGGCCGAATTCGATGCCCTCGTCGGCCAGCGCCTCGGCCTCTTCGTCGGTGGTCTGGCCGTAGATGCCGCGCTTGTCGCTCTCGCCGTAGTGGATCTTGCGCGCCTCCTCGGCGAACTTCTCGCCGACCGGCTCGAGGTTCTTCTCGACCTGCTCGCGGAGCTTCAGCAGCGTCTCGCGCATCTCCTTGGGCATCGCCTGGGCGAGTGCCGCCATCTGAGGATCGGGCGTCGCTGGCTGCTTTGGGGTCGTTTCGGCTGGCGCTTCGATGGGAGCCGGAGCGCTCTTGCTGCCTTTGCCGATGCGCGGCGCCATCGGCGCCCTCGTGATCTTCGCGCTTCCGCACGCCGGACAGCCGATCAGGGAACGCTTTTCCTGACGCTCGTAGGTCTTGCCGTCCTTGAACCAGCTGTCGAACTCGTGGCCCTTGGCGCAGCGCAGGCGATACAAAATCATGACAGTCCAAAAATGGTGGCTTGTCGCATAAGACGCAAGGCCCGATTGTCTCGCCCCCTCCTCCGTATTTCGCCGCACCCCGAGCCATGGACCTCCAACCTTCCAACCTCAAAGCCGCCGCCTGGATGGCCGGATGGCTATCGGCAATGCTGGTCATGGCGATCGCCGGCCGCGAGGCCACGCGCGAGCTCGATGTCTTCCAGATCATGGAGATGCGCTCGATCCTGGGCCTCTTCATGCTCTACCCGCTGATCTACCTGGGCAGCGGTTTCGCAGGCCTCAAGACGGCGCGGCCCTGGCAGCACATCGCGCGCAACGTGGCGCACTACGGCGCGCAGTTCGCCTGGTTCCTGGCGCTCACCCTGATCCCGCTCGCCCAGGTCATCTCGATCGAGTTCACCATGCCGATCTGGACGGCGATCCTGGCCGTCGCCTTCCTGGGCGAACGCATGGGCCTCTGGAAGAACCTGGCGGTCGTGCTGGGCGTGGTCGGCGTCGTCATCATCGTGCGGCCGGGGACCAACGAGATCGTGCCCGGCCAGTTGATCGCGCTCGCCGCCGCCGTCGGCTTCGCCATCTCCGTCACCATGGTGAAGTCGCTGACGCGCACCGACAGCGTCGTGGCCATCCTGTTCTGGATGCTGGTGATTCAATCAGTGATCGGACTGTTGCCCGCTATCGCCGTCTGGCAGTGGCCCTCCCCCTACGTCTGGGTCTGGATCCTCGTGATCGCCTTCCTCGGCACCTACTCACACTATTGCCTGACCCGCGCGATGCTCCACGCCGACGCGACCATCGTCGTGCCGATGGATTTCCTGCGCGTGCCGCTGGCGGCGCTCACGGGATGGCTGATCTATGGCGAGCGGCTCGATACCTTCACGATCCTGGGTGCCGCCCTGATCCTGTCGGGCAATCTCTTGAACCTGAAGGGCGCGGGAGCTCGCAAGCCATGACGGCCTCGTCCTGGATCGCGGCCTGGGCCGGCCTCGTGCCGGCGGGCGCCGGCGTCCTCGACATCGCCGCGGGCAAGGGCCGGCACACGCGCTTCTTCGCCGAGCGCGGCCACCCAATCACCGCGGTCGACCGCGATGTGAGCGGCCTGGCCACCACCGACAATATCGAAGTCATCGCAGCCGACCTCGAGGACGGTTCGCCCTGGCCGCTGGCCGGCCGCACGTTCGGCGCGGTGGTCGTGACCAACTACCTGCACCGGCCGCTTTTTCCCGTGCTGCTCGACAGCGTCGGGCCGGGCGGCGTGCTGCTCTATGAGACGTTCATGATCGGCAACGAACGCTTCGGAAAGCCGAGCCGGCCCGAATTCCTGCTGAACGACGGCGAACTGCTGGAGCTGGTGCGCGGCCGCTTCTCGGTGATCGCCTACGAGGCGCGGATGATCAGCGAACCCGCGATGGCGATGGTCCAGCGGATCGCGGCGCGTCTTCTGTGAAAATTGCAGTATTGGCGGTTCGATTCCGTCTCGGGGCACCAACCACTTTTATTCTGTCAAAGGCATCAGGCACTTAGCGCCTGGTGCGACACGCCTGACGAAATTGGAACCACACTCCCGCAGGCTTGGTAGCCAATTCGCGACTCCTTGAACGCGTTACTCGCGTCCAGCAAACCCAGCGAACGAGGTCCGCTTTCCACCCGATAGCGGACATGCGGCAGTCTTCTCGGCATGTCCGCTTAGTGCCATATGCCGACATGGACGACCCATGCCGGCCGCGTCATTGCCCAGCCGGTTAACCCCTTCTACGATCCGGGGTATGGGGAATTCCTTTGGCACGTGAGCAGCGCCGACTAGCAGCAATCGTTGCAGTCGATGTAGTCGGCTATTCCCGCCTGATGGGCCGGGACGAGAGCGGCACGGTGGCGCGCCTGCGAGAGCATCGCCAGCAGCGCTTGGAGCCGGTACTGACCCGGCACGGTGGCCGCCTGGTCAAGCTGACCGGCGATGGTGCTTTGGTCGAGTTCCCCAGTGCGGTCGATGCGCTTGGCGCTGCCATCGAGTTCCAGCAGGCCATGGCCGAGGTCAATCGAGACCAGCCTGAGGACACCGCCATCGTGTTCCGGGCCGGGCTTCATCTCGGCGACCTGATCGTGGACGGCGATGATCTCTACGGCGACGGTGTGAACGTGGCAGCCCGGCTTGAGGCGGAAGCATCCGCGGGTGGCATCGTCGTCTCGCGCGCCATTCGTGAAGCGGTCGAGGGCCGACTCAAGGCCAAGCTTCACGCGCTGGGCGAACTCACGCTCAAAAATATCGAGCGTCCGATCAGAGCCTTCCGGGTGGAGTGGGATGCAACTGACTGGCAGGCGGCGGTTGCGCTCCCACCTGAACCTATAGGGCAAGCGGCGATCGTTGCGCCGGCCCTCGCCCTGCCCGACAAGCCGTCGATTGCCGTCCTGCCATTTCAGAACATGAGCGGTGACCCAGAGCAGGAGTACTTCGCTGACGGCATGGTCGAGGACATCATCACCGCGCTGTCGCGGTTCAAGTCCCTGTTCGTCATCGCGCGCAATTCGAGCTTCACCTACAAAGGACGCGCCATCGACATCAAGCAGGTCGGACGGGAGCTGGGCGTGCGCTACGTCCTGGAAGGCAGCGTGCGCAAGGCCGCGAACAAGATACGCATCACCGGCCAGCTCATCGATGGCGAGAGCGGTGCTCACTTGTGGGCGGATCGCTTTGATGGATCGCTGGAGGATATCTTCGAGCTCCAGGATCAAGTGACGACAAGCGTTGTCGGTGCGATCGCTCCCAAGATAACGCAGGCGGAGATGGAGCGTGCCAGGCGCAAGTCGGCCGGGAACCTCGACGCCTACGACTGTTTCCTGCGCGGCATCGCACAGGGCGACATCATGACACGCGAAGCCCAGGAAAATGCCCTTGAGTTCCACCGCCACGCCATTGAACTCGATAAGGACTTTCCCACGCCCCATGGGATGATCGCCCGCATCTATTCATTCCGCGTGCAGCAGGGTTGGAGCGTCGACAAGGAGTGGGAACAGGCGGAGATCAGGCGCTTGGCCAACCGCGTCGCGGAAATCGGCCACGACGACGCCGAGGCCCTGTGTTGGGCCGGCCACTCGATTGCGGTCGTCTGCCGGGAGCTCGAGAGCGGAGCGGTTCTCATCGATCGGGCACTGGCAATCAACCCGAACCTGGCGGTCGGTTGGCAAACCCGAGGGTGGGTCAGCGTGCTGCTTGGCGAGCATCAAATGGCGCTCAACCAGATCGCGCGAGCGCAACGTCTGAACCCGATGGATCCGGAAAGTTACCTTTCGGACGGAGGCATGGGGGCCGCCAACCTTGGCCTGCGCAAATATGACGAAGCGGTAAAATGGCTGGGCAAGGCCCTTGCGCGTCAACCCAACTGGATGATCCCCAAGCGACAGTTAGTGGTCGCGAACGCGCATGCCGGCAACATCGAGGAGGCACGCAGGCTTTTGCAGGAATTAAGGATTGCAGACCCGCTGTTGCGCCTGTCGAATTTCAGAAGCTACACGCTTTGGCGCAAGCCCGCGGATATTGAAATGATGCTCGAAGGCCTGCGCCTTGCAGGATTACCTGACTAGCACATACCGGTCATGCGAGATTCACTAATCGCTCAAGACACGCATGCTTTGTAGGTGTAGGCAATCAAGGCTGCAGACTGATCGATCTCCGCAATGTTCACGCTTGCAAGTGTGCGAGGCAGCCATGTCGGCTGTGGGTCATTCGCGTCGTCCGGAGGGGGCGTCGATCACTTCTGGTCTGGCCCCATTAGCGGACGTCCGAGGATGGCCTAAGTGGGTCTGAAGGTGCGACACCTTTCCGTGGCATGCCCCGGAATGTTGTGGGAAGTTTCTCTGTCGCACCTGCCAGTAAGTGCTTGATCTAGTTGGTTTGCCGCAGTCCGTCTCGGGGCACCATGCTCTTTCGGCAGCGGATCGCGGCGCGTCTCTTGTCATCCTGAGCGAAGCGAAGGATGACAATATTGATGTAACAGCGCTTTTACTCGGCAGCTTTCGCCATCGCCGCCTTGTGCAGCACAGGCGCCGCGTATTTTCGATCGTGCTGCAGCGACGGCACCATCTTGCGCGCTTCCTCGACCTTGGCGAGGTCGATATCGGCCACGACGAAGCCCGCGGTCTCGCCGCCGGCATCGGCCAGCACCTCGCCCCACGGGGCGATGGCGATCGAGTGGCCGTAGGTCTTGCGGTTGGAACCCTTGTGCGTGCCGACCTGGGCCGGTGCAAAGACGAAGCAGCCGGTTTCGATGGCGCGCGACCTCAGGATCGTATGCCAATGCGCCTTGCCCGTCGGCACGGTGAAGGACGACGGGATCGCCAGCATCGTGGCGCCGGCATGCGCCAGCTCGCGATAGAGATAGGGGAAGCGCAGGTCGTAGCAGATGGTCATGCCCAGCACGCCCCACGGTGTCTCGGCCAGCACCGCGCGGTCACCCGGCTTGAAGGTCGCCGACTCGAAATAGTTCTCACCGCCGGCCAGGCGGACATCGAACATATGGATCTTGTCGTAGCTCGCCACGATGCCGCCCGAGGAATCGATCAAGTAGGAGCGGTTGCGGATCTGCTCCTCACCCTCGATACGGACATGGATGCCGCCCAGCAGGAACCAGGCGCCCGTCTCGCGCGCCGACGCGCGGCAGGCCGCCAGCATGCCGTGGCTCTCTTCCGTCTGCGCCTTCTCCAGCGTCTCGGTACGGTTGGCGCCGATCAGGCCGGTGTTTTCCGGCGTCATGATGAAGTCGGCGCCGGCGTCGCGGGCAAGCCGTGCCTGGTCCTGCACAAAGGCCACGTTATCGGCCATTTCGTTGCTGACGTTGGTCTGGATCAGACCGGCCCTGAAAGTCCCGGCTTTGAACACGGTCATGCTAAAGTTCCTCAGCCCGGCTGGGCGAGCAGCGCGTCAAGCTCGCCCGCACGATCGAGGGCGGCAAGTTCGTCGGAGCCGCCGATATGCCGGCCGTTGATGAAGATCTGCGGCACGCTCGTGCGCTTGGCGCGCTCGCGCATTTCCGTTCGCTTCTTGTCGTCCATCATGACGTCCATCTCATCGTACGCGGCGCCCTTGCCGTCGAGCAGGCTCTTGGCGCGGGCGCAGTAGCCGCAGAACTGCGTGGTGTAGATTTCGATCTTGGCCATCGTGATCTCCTGGGGCGCCGACTATACCGCCGGCCGGACGACCCGCGCCAGCGTCAGCACATCGACGTGGCGGGCGCCGCCGCGTTGCAGAACGCGGGCACAGGCCTCGGCCGTGGCGCCGGTGGTGAGGACATCGTCGACCAGCACCACCGTCTTGCCCGCGACCTCGGCGGCCCAGCGCGGATGGATCGCGAAGGCCTCGCGGACATTGCGCCGCCGCTCCTTGGCCCGAAGGCCCGCCTGCGATCCCGTCCATCTGTGCCGGCGCAGCAGATCCGGGACCAGGCGCGCGCTGGCCTCCTCTGGCTTCGCGCGGGAAACGGCACGGGCCAGTAGGAGCGCCTGATTGTAGCGGCGCGTCAGAAGCCGCCGCCAATGAAGCGGCACCGGCGCGATCAGATCGGCTTCGGCCAGAAGCTCCGAACCGGCCCGCGCCATCCAGCCGCCACAAGCCCGGGCGATGTCGGTCCGGTCGCCATGCTTGAACGGCAGGACCAGACGTCGGCTTTGCGTGTCGTAGGCCAGCGCCGCGCGGGCCCTGCGAAATCTCGGCCGACGGGCGAGACAGCCGGCGCACAGTGCTTCGTCGCCGATATGTTCAACGAAGGGATCGCCACAGCACGCGCACTGGGGTGATGAAATAAAAGAGAAACCCTGCCAGCAGCCGGCGCAGAGCGCGCCCGCGGCGCCGAGAGCGCCGGAGGCCCCCACGATCTCGCCGCAGCCGAGACAGAGCGGTGGCAGCACGGCGTCGAGCATCAACCGGCCGGCGTTCGCGCAGACACTCAGGGCCTGGGACAGCATCAAGCAATTGGGTGGGGTAATTGCGCCGACAGGATGGCGGCGCCCTACTACCGGCGCCGGCACTTTCGCCTTACATACGGGCCGTGGCTGCTCCCGACCCCCTTCTGGTCTTCGACCGCGCCGTCCTTCGCTGGCGGCGTGACCGCGCGGCGCGTGGCTGGGCAAGTCAGGCCTTCCTCAAGCGCGAGATCGCCGAGCGCCTGGTCGAGCGGCTGGGCGACGTGCGCCGGGGCTTCGCGCTGGCGCTCGATCTCGGCTGTCACGGCGACGAGATCGCGACGGCGCTTGGCGAAGCAACCACCGTCGGGCAGCTCGTGCGCAGCGACCTCGGCGAGGCCTTCGCCCGGCGGGCCGCCGGCCCGGCCGTGGTGGCCGACGAGGAGGCCCTGCCCTTTGCCCTCAAGAGCTTCGACCTGGTGATGAGTGCCATGGCGCTCCATTGGGTCAACGACCTTCCCGGCACGCTGATCCAGATCGGCCGCATCCTGAAGCCCGACGGATTGTTCCTGGGCGCCATGCTGGGCGGCGGCACGCTGTGGCAGCTACGCCAGGCGCTGGCCGCGGCGGAGAGCGAGATCGAGGGTGGGCTGAGCCCGCGGGTGTCGCCGTTCGCCGACCTGCGCGACGCGGCGGGCCTGCTGCAGCGGGCGGGCTTCGCCCTGCCGGTGGCCGACGGCGAGACGATCGACGTCGAATATGAAAGCGCGCTGGCGCTGATGCGCGACCTCGGCGCCATGGGCGAAGGCAATCTCGTCCTCGAGCGCCGTCGCGGGCTGGCGCGCCGCGCCACGTTCCTGCGGGCGGCCGAAATCTACGGCGAGCGCTTTGCCGGGCCATCCGGCCGGGTGATGGCGAGTTTCGAAGTGCTGTTCCTGCACGGCTGGGCGCCGCATGCCTCGCAGCCCAAGGCGCTGAAGCCGGGCAGCGCGGCACTGAGATTATCCGAGGCGCTCGGCACTGCCGAATACAGCGCCGGTGAAAAAGTGGAGCGGAGCTAGATCGTGCCTGTGATCAAACTGTCGTTCGGCGCCCTGTTGTCGGAGAGCTTCAGCTTCTTCTTCAACAACATCCGCCTCTTCTTCCATCTCGTGACGATCCCGTGGATCGTCTCGCTCGCCATCCGCCTGCTGGGCAGTGCGCTCAGCCAGGACTCGATGATGGCGGTGCTGGTCGAGAAGGCGCTCGATATCGTGCCGACGGTGATGTTCATGCTGGCCTGGCAGCGCCTCGTGCTGCTGGGACCGAACCGCGTCGAGCGCCTGCCCGGCCTCGGCTGGTCGCCGCGCGAGACGGCGTATCTCATCCACCTGATCAAGATCGGCGGCATCACCTTCGTGCTGATCGCCGCCTTTGTCCTCACGATCGGCACGATGGACTACGGAGCACTGACGACGCCAGGGGCGCCGATCGATCCCGCCCTCGCCCAGCGCCAGGCGCTGGCGGCACCGCTCGGCGCCGGCTTCATGGTGTCGGTGCTGCTGGCGCTGCGCGTAAGCTATGGCCTTGCCGCCACGGCGGTCGACGTGCCGTTCTCGCCGCGCCTGTCGTGGGCCTGGGGCCGCGGCAACGGCTGGACCATCATCGGCACGCTGTTCCTGACCTTCTTCCTGAGCGCCATCGTCACCACGATGGCGACGCTGATCACGCTCAGCATCATGCGCGGCGCGCTGGGCGCCCAGGAGGCCGCCGTCGTCGTCACCTGGACGGTGGCGCTGCTGGTCTCCTATGCCGGCGCCGCGGTGGCCGCCACGCTGCAGGCCATCATCTTCCGCACCCTTCTCGGCTGGCGCGAAGGCGCGCCGCTGCCGGCGACGACGTGAGACGCGGCTAGAGCAAGTCGCGCAGCAGGCCGACCAGCGGCAGGTCAGCGGGCGGCATCGGGTATTGCGCGAGGTCGATCGGCGCGACCCATTTCAGGGCCTGGCCCTCGCGCGGCTGCGGCACGCCGTTCCATTTACGACAAGCGAAGACCGGCATCAGCAGATGGAACGTCTCGTAGCCGTGGCTGGCAAAGGCGATGGGTGCCAGGCAGCTCGTGGCGGTTTCGATGCCGAGTTCCTCGTGCAGTTCGCGCACCAGTGCCTGCTCGGGAGTCTCGCCGGGGTCGACCTTGCCGCCGGGAAACTCCCAGAGGCCCGCCATCGATTTCCCCGCCGGCCGCTGGGCGATCAGGATGCGGCCGTCCGGATCGACCAGGGCGACGGCCGCCACCAGCACAAGAGGACGGGAACCCAGCGGCGGCGGGCCGCCCGGACATTCCCCCTCGAAGCTGGCCTCGGCCGGGGAACCGCTCAAGAGCGGTAGCTGCCGTTGATGTCGATGTAGCCGTGCGTCAGGTCGCAGGTCCACACGGTGGCGCGACCGCGGCCGATGCCGAGGTCGATGTCGATCACGACATCGGTGCCCTTCATGTGCTTGGTCACCGGCGCCTCGTCGTAGTTGGCCACGACCTGGCCGCCGTCGGTGATGCGGACACCGCCGATCGAGATGCGGAGCTTGTCGCGATCGGCGCGCTCGCCCGACTTGCCGACCGCCATGACGACGCGGCCCCAGTTGGCGTCCTCGCCGGCGATGGCGGTCTTGACCAGCGGCGAGTTCGCCACCGCGAGGCCGATCTTGCGCGCCGCCCCGTTGGACGAGGCGCCGCCGACGTTGATGGTGACGAATTTCGTCGCGCCCTCGCCGTCGCGGGCGAGCAGCTGCGCCAGTTCGATCAGCACCTCGTCCAGCGCCCGCTTGAAGTCGACCAGGACGGGATCGTCAGCCTCCTCGATCGGCGCATGGCGGGCAGCACCCGTGGCGACCAGCAGCAGCGTGTCGCTGGTCGAGGTGTCGCCGTCGACGGTGACGCAGTTCAACGACTTGTCGGCGGCATCGGCCAGCAGTTTCTGCAGGACGCCGGCCGGCACCTTGGCGTCGGTGAAGACGAAACCCAGCATGGTCGCCATGTCGGGGGCAATCATGCCCGAGCCCTTGAGGAAGCCGTTGATGGAGACGAGCTTCTCGCCGATCTTGGCCTGGCGCGTGGCGAGCTTGGGGAAAGTGTCGGTCGTCATCATGGCGGCGGCGGCGGCAGCCCAGCCGTCTTCCCGCGCCGATTTGATCAGCGACGGCACGACCGAAACGATCTTCTCCCAGTCGAGCGGCTGGCCGATCACGCCGGTCGAGGCCATGAACACCTCGTTGCGCGGGCAGCCCAGCGCCTGGGCGATGGCGCGGGTGCTCTCCTCGACCGCCTTGTCGCCGGCCTTGCCGGTGAAGGCATTGGCGTTGCCGGCGTTGACGACGATGGCGCGGACCTTGCCGCGGGCCAGGTTCTTACGGCACCAGTCGACCGGCGCCGAGCAGGTCTTGGACCGGGTCAGCACGCCCGCGATGGTGGCCCCGGCCGGCACCAGCGCCAGGAAGACGTCGTCACGGTCCTTGTAGCGTACGCCGGACTGCGCGGCCCCGAGCTTGACGCCGGCGATGCGGGGCAGCGTCGGCGTCGTCTTGGGCGCGAGCGGCGATAGGGCGTACGTGGCGGACATAGGGCTCCCCTTTCGGCGGCCGGGCTTATCCCCGACCCATCCGAACGGGGGAGACTACACCAGAAACGCCGGAAAACGTGAGTTCTACTTGGGAGGCGCAGCGGGCGTGGTGGGGGCAGCGGCCGGCGCCCGGGCGGGAGCGGCAGGCGCGGCCGGCGTGACCGCGACGGGCTCGGGCTTGCTGCCGTCGATGTTGAACTTCTCGATCTTGGCGCGCGAACGCATCAGGTCGAGCTCGGCGGTCACGGCCTCGCGGGCCATTTCCTCGCGGAGCTGTTCGGCCAGTTCCTCGTAGGCCGGCGGCGGCGCCTTGCGGCGATCCTCGACCTGGATGACGTGGAAGCCGAACTGCGTCTTGATCGGCGTCTCGGTCAGCTGACCCTTCTTGAGGTCGAAGGCGGCGTCGGCGAATTCCTTCACCATGTCGCTCTTCTTGAACCAGCCGAGGTCGCCGCCTTCGGCGCCCGAGGCCTTGTCGGTCGACTTCTCCTTGGCGAGTTTGTCGAAAGCCGCACCCTTCTTGATCTCGGCGATCAGCGCCTTGGCCTCGTCCTCGGTCGTCACCAGGATGTGCTTGGCATGCACCTCTTCCTCGGCCGGCATCGACTTCAGCCGCTCCTCGTAGCGCTGGCGCAACTTGTCGGCGGTGACCTTGCGGGCGATCTCGCGCTGGATCCAGAAATCCTGCAGCACCTGCTCCTCGACGAAGGCGAGACGCTTCTTGTAGGCGGGATCTTCGGTGACCTTGTTCTTCTTGCCTTCCTGGACGACGAGCTTGCTGTCGACGAGGCGGTCAAGCAGGGCCGGAAAGACGGCCTGGAGCGGCATGCTGCGATACTGCGGCGGCAGCGACTGTTGCGCGACCTCGAGCTCCGACAGCCGGACCGGCACGCCGTTGACCGTGGCAACGATGGGATCCTTGGGAGCGGCGGCGGGCGCCTGGGCGGCGGCCGGCGGCTTGGCGGCCGGCTTCGGAGCGGCCGGAGCCTGGGCCGCAGGTTGACCGGCGGGTGGCGTGGCGGGCTTGGCGGCAGGCGCCGGCGCCGCGGCCGGTGGCGCCGGATTCTGCAGTTGTGCCGGATTCTGAGGCTGTGCCGGATTCTGAGGCTGTGCCAGGGCCGGGCCCGCGATCGCGGCGGCTGCGCAACACAAGACGACGAGGCGCAGGGGGCGCAGAGAATGGCTCATGACGGGCTCCGGGAACTTCTGTCTCGAGGATGGAAGGCAGCGCACAGGGTTTACACAAGCCCCCTCGGGCCAAGCAAGCACCGCCTCCGCGACAAGGCCGTTGATGCCGGTCAATTGCGGCACTTTTCCGTGAGCCTGGATTAAATATCGTTCATCAAGACCGCCATGAAGATCGTAGTGGTCGCAGCCCGGCTGGCGGTGCGTTGACACTTGGGGACACGCTCTCTATCTCTCCCTAGGACGGCGGGCCGAAGTGCCCGCCTAAGTCATTACAATATCGAGGTTTTCATGCTGGGGGCGCTCGCTCGAACCCTGTTCGGGACGGCCAACGATCGCATCGTCAAAGGCTTCGACAAGCCGGTGGCCAGGATCAATGCGCTCGAACCTGAATTCATCAAGCTCTCCGACGAGGAGCTGCGCGCCAAGACACCTGAATTACGCGACCGGCTCGCCAAGGGCGAGAAGCTGGACGATCTCCTGACCGAAGCGTTCGCCACGGTGCGCGAGGCAGCCAAGCGGACGCTCGGCCAGCGCCACTTCGACGTCCAGCTCAAGGGCGGCATGGTCCTGCACCAGGGCAAGATCGCCGAGATGAAGACCGGCGAAGGCAAGACGCTGGTCGCCACCCTGCCGGTCTATCTCAATGCCCTCGAAGGCAAGGGCGTGCACGTCGTGACGGCAAACGACTATCTCGCGCGCCGCGACTCGGAGTGGATGGGCCGCATCTACACTTTCCTCGGCCTCAGCGTCGGCGTGATCGTGCACGAGATGGACGACGAGCAGCGCAAGGCCGCCTACGCCTGCGACGTCACCTACGGCACCAACAACGAGATCGGCTTCGACTACCTGCGCGACAACATGAAGTACCGCCTCGATGCGATGGCGCAGCGGCCCTTCAATTACGCCATCGTCGACGAGGTCGATTCGATCCTGATCGACGAGGCGCGCACGCCGTTGATCATCTCCGGCCCGGCCGAGGATTCCTCGGAACTCTACCGGCGCGCCGACACGGTGATCCCGCGGCTCAAGGCCGAGCACTACGAAAAGGACGAGAAGAACCGCACGGTGGTGCTGACCGACGCCGGTGTCGAGGCGGTCGAGGAGATCCTGCGCGGCGACGGCCTGCTGGCCGAGGGCATCACCCTCTACGCACCGACCATGGTCTCGGTGCTGCATCACGTGACGCAGGCGCTGCGTGCCCACAAGCTGTTCGCCAAGGACGTCGACTACATCGTCAAGGACGGCCAGGTCGTCATCATCGACGAGTTCACCGGCCGCATGATGGCCGGCCGGCGCTACTCCGAGGGCCTGCACCAGGCGCTCGAGGCCAAGGAGCAGGTCGAGATCCAGCGCGAGAACCAGACGCTGGCCTCGATCACCTTCCAGAACCTGTTCCGCATGTATCCCAAGCTGGCCGGCATGACCGGCACGGCGCTGACCGAGGCGGCCGAGTTCGGCGAGATCTACCGCCTCGAGGTGGTCGAGATCCCGACCAACGTGCCGGTCTTGCGCAAGGACGCCGACGACGAGATCTATCGCACGCTCGCCGACAAGACGCGCGCCATCGTCAAGCTGATCGAGGAATGCCGCGCCCGCAACCAGCCGATGCTGGTCGGCACGGTGTCGATCGAGAAGTCCGAGGAGCTGGCGGCGGAGCTCAAGAAGCAAGGCATCCCGCACAACGTGCTGAACGCCCGCTTCCACGACCAGGAAGCCGTGATCGTGGCCCAGGCCGGCCGGCCTGGCTCGGTCACCATCGCCACCAACATGGCCGGCCGCGGTACCGACATCCAGCTCGGCGGCAACGTCGACATGCTGCTGCGCCAGAGCGAGCCCGAGATCAACGCCAGGTTCCCCGACGAGACCGAGCGCAAGGCCGAGATAGAGCGCGTGGCGGCGGAGATCCGCGCCGGCGTCGAGCGCGACCGCGCGATCGTGCTCACCGCCGGCGGCCTCTACGTGGTCGGCACCGAGCGCCACGAGAGCAGGCGCATCGACAACCAGCTGCGCGGCCGCTCGGGCCGCCAGGGCGATCCCGGCGCGTCGAAGTTCTTCCTGTCGCTGGAAGACGACCTGATGCGCATCTTCGGCAACAACAAGGTGCTCGACTGGGTCCAGAAGAAGGGCATGGCCGACGACGAGGCGCTGACGCACCGCTGGCTCAACAAGGCGCTGCAGACGGCGCAGGGCAAGGTCGAGGCGCGCAACTTCGAGATTCGCAAGAACCTACTGCGCTTCGACGACGTCATGAACAGCCAGCGCACCGAGATCTACAAGGAGCGCATCGAGCTGATGGGCACCGAGGACGTGTCGGATACGGTGGCCGGCATGCGTCGCGACGTCGTCGATGCGCTGGTGACCCGCACCATCCCCGAGGACGTCTACGCCGAGCAGTGGAAGGTGGCGGAGCTCAAGGACGAGGTGCAGCGCCTGTTCGGCCTCGACCTGCCGGTCGATCAGTGGGCGAAGGAAGAAGGCATCGCCGACGAGGAGATTCGCTCGCGGCTGAACGAGGCGACTGAACGCCTGTTCGCCCAGAAGGCGGCGCAGTACGGGCCGGAAGTCTGGCGCCAGGTCGAGAAGAGCGTGCTGATGCAACTGTTCGACCAGAGCTGGAAGGACCACCTGCTCCACCTCGACCATCTGCGCCAGGGCATCGGGCTTCGCGCCTACGGCCAAAAGGATCCGCTGAACGAATACAAGCGCGAGGCGTTCAACCTTTTCAACGACCTGCTGACCGGACTGCGCGAGCAGGTGGTGGCGCTCCTGGCTACGCTGCAGCTGCGCATGGACGCGCCGCCGATGCCCGAGATGCAGATGCCGCGGCAGATGCACGAGGTCCACGAGGACCCCGCCCTGGCTTCGGCGATGCGCGACGACCCCGCCTTCGATCCGGCCGACCCGGAGGGCGGCGGCGTCGCCACGCTTCACCGTCCGCGCCCGGCCAAGCAGACGCTCGACGTCAACGACCCCGCGACCTGGGGCAAGGTCGCGCGCAACGCCACCTGTCCCTGCGGCTCAGGCAAGAAGTTCAAGCACTGCCACGGCCGGGTTTAATTTCCCGGCTGCTCAAATCTGCAGCCTGTTGAAGATGAAGCGCGGCAGGTGCCGCACGATCAGCATGATCGCCCGCCATCTGGGACGGCGGAGACATGTGGCGTGATGAACCTGTCACTTGGTTTGGACCGCCTGAAGCCCTGGAGCCACGACCGACCCCGAGCCTTGGCAAGTATTTTGGGCGCGATTAGGCTCAATGCGATGAGATTCCGATTCTTGGCGCCATGCCTCCGAAACCGACCCTGAGCCGGGGCTACGGTTCGATGCTCGCGAAGGCGCCAGTCGCGACGGCCATCCATGTCCTGACCGGATTGATCATCCTCGTCTATACGATCAGCATCGCCATCGTCGGGCCGTCGATGTACGCGGACCAGGGCACGGGCTTTCTCGTCCTCGAGGCGATGAAGCGCGGCGGCCCCTTCAACAGCATGCCGATGCCCGATCCCGCTGACATCGCGCGTGACCTGGATTTCTTCGTCGCCTGGTGGTCGCCCGGCCAGTACCTCGTGCCGGGGCTCTTCGAGGCGCTGGGCTTCAATCTCGGACAGGCGATCACCCTCACCGTTGCCTTGTGCTCGGCACTGGGCCTCGTCGGCCTGCACTTCCTGTATCGCAGCTGGGGATTTCCGCCCCTCAGCATCGCGATCACGCTCCTGGTCGTATCCGGCGGCCGGCTGTTTTCCCATCAGTTCGCTTACTACGGCGGCGGCGAGATCATCCTCTTCGCCCTCACGCCGTGGTTCCTGCTGCTCCTTTTCCGGATGCGCGATTTTTCGCCCGGCCAGGCACTGTGCGTTTTCGCTGCCATAGCCGTCCTCACCGTCGCGAAGCTCTCTGGCCTCGTGCTGGCCGTCGCCTCCATAGCCGCCCTGCAGATCGTCGACCTGGGATCGGATCGCCCGGGCAAGCTGCGACGGCTGGTGACGGCAGGTGTCATGCTCGCCGTGTTCGGCATTGCCTTCAAACTTCTGTGGCTGTCACGCGGTGAAACGCCGACCACACATTCCCTGGCTGTCTTCTCGCCGGAACGTCTCCTGACGCATGCGATACCGTCCTTCGTCGCCCCCTTTACCAGCATTCTTTCCATCGGCGATTTCATGGCCGCTACCCTGATGCACCCCAAATACGGAGTCGGCATCGTCAACACGAGGGCTCCGTTCTATCTCGTGCTGGCGATACCCGTCGCGTTCCTTGCCTATTTCGTCGGGCGGCAAATCTGGCGCTCCCATCCCGACTATTTTCGGTTCACCGCGGCCCTGACGGTCGTCTTCGCGCTGATCATGACGGCGGTCTTCGTGCGCGGCGGCGAAGTCAGCATGGAAGATCGTCACTTCCGGCAGATCGGCGTGGTCCTTGCGATCGGCGTCGTTCATGCCGTCCTTGGCTGTCGGCCGCCGTTCAAGCTCGCCGCCGGCGGCTTGGCGCTGGTCCTGCTCGCCTATGGCGCCACCACCTTCGTCGTCAAGCTGCAGCGGCACATCGCCAGCGGAAAGAGCAGCCACGGCTTTCGCCACATGGTGGTGTCCCAGCAGGCGATGGACTTCATCCAGAAGAACCTGACCGTGCCCCCCAACGGCACTTCCCTGCTGGTGGTGCCTTCCGCCGAGATCGGCCTGGAGTTTCCCGGCCGCCGCATCGTCGAGATTCCCGCCAATTTCCGGTCGGCCGACGAGCTCCGCACCCGCTATTCCTTCCGGGGGCGTGTCGACAGTCTCGGCGTGCTGGTCCAGACTGAAGACGTCGACAATGGCAAGGCCGCGCTCGTCCTGACGGCTTTCAAGGACTATCCGTTGAATGGTTGGACCGTGACTCCGCTCGGCAACATTACGTACTACTCCCAAGGTCGATAGAGGTCTGAGCCGTGAGCCAGTCCGGCTTCGATGTACCTCCCCGTCACGATTTGCGGCTGTCGGTCGTCATCCCCGTCTACAACGAGCGCGAGACCCTGCCGCGAATCCTGCGCGCGGTCATGGCGGTGCTGCCGGGCATTGGCCGGGAGATCATCGTCGTCGACGATGGCTCGACCGATGGTACGCGCGAATGGATTTCGAAGGCTTTCCCGGCCGACTTCAACGAGATTGCCGGCGTTCGCCGCAACCACGACGGGACGATGGATTTCCTGTCCGCCGCCGCAGCGGTCGATGGCGACGGCTTCGAGAAAGTCGCGGGGCCGGTGACCGTGAGGCCGCGGTTGCAGGCGGCGAACGGTGGCAAGGGAAGCGCACTCCGCGCCGGACTAACCACCGCCACCGGCGACGTGCTGGTAATCCAGGACGCCGACCTGGAATACGATCCGTCCGACTGGGCTCCGATGTTCCGGCTCCTCCAGATCGGCGTTGCCGACGTGGTGTACGGCTCGCGCTTCTACGGCCGCCCGCATCGCGCCCTGTATTTCTACCACTACCTCGGCAATCGCACGATTTCGGCGCTGTTCAACATCCTCTACGACCAGACGCTGACCGATCTCGAAACATGCTACAAAATGTTCCGTCGCGAGGTGATCGAGGGCGCCGCCCTCGCCAGCAACGATTTCGGGATCGAGGTCGAGCTTTCCGCCGTGTTCGCGCGGCCCAGGCGCTGGCGGATATACGAATGCGCCATCAGCTACTACGGACGCACCTATGACGAAGGCAAGAAGATCGGCTGGCGCGACGGATTGCTGGCGCTTTGGTACGTCGTGAAGTTCCGCTTCGCCCGGCTCACGCGCTAGAGGCCGGACTTCATGAGCATGCGCCGTGCCGCCCTGGTGGTTCTCGGCTTCGCACTGGGCGGATTTTGCCTCTGGCTGTCGACGCGTACCGTCGATTGGCCGGAAGCGGTACGGATATTCCGCGCCGCCGATCCCGCCGACATCGTCATCGGCATCGCGCTGTTCAGCGTCGGCGCCCTCCTGCGGGCGCTGCGGTGGCGGACGATCCTGGCCTTCCGGGCGCGCGTCCCCCTGGGCAGGACGCTCCAGGCACTGCTTGCGGGCTATGCCGTCAACAGCATCCTGCCGGCGCGACTGGGTGAATTCTTCCGCGCTCACTACCTGGGGCAGCTCACCGGGATGTCCCGTTCCGGCGTGCTGGCCTCCATCGTGGTCGAACGATTGCTCGACCTCGTCACCGTCATCTGCGCACTGGCCGCCGGCCTGGCGCTGGCCGGCGGCGGCGACACCGCCAGCCGGCACGTGCTGCTGGGCGGCGCCGCGATCGCGGCCGGCGCGGTGGTCGCGCTGCTGCTGGTCGTCCTGCTGCTGTCGCGTCACAGCGCCGAGGATCTGCTGTTGCTGCTCGTCGCCCGCGTGCCCGCAGGCGCCCGGATCGCGCGACGCGGAGGCGCCATGCTTGCCGACTTCACGCAGGCTCTCCAGGTCGTGCGGACGCGCTACTTCACTCTCGCGGTGCTGTGGACCTTGCCGATCTGGGTGGTCGAAGCCTGCGCCATGTGGTCGGTCTGCCGCGCCGTCGGCGCCGACCTCGACCTCACCGGCATGCTGTCGTTGCTGGGCGGCGCCAGCCTCAGCACCCTGGTGCCGACGGCGCCGGGATATGTCGGCAGCTACCAGATGGCGTTCGTCGTCATCCTGGGCCAGTTCGGTATCGGCGCCACGTCCGCGATCGTCGCTTCCACAGCGGTGCAGATCTACCTGATCGGCACCCTCACGCTGGTCGGCCTGGCGATCCTGACAATCACCTTCCTCGTCTCGACGATCAGGTCCGCACGGCGCGGTTGAGAGCGCGGCACAGACAGCTCATTGCGGAACCGGGGCCTTGCGGGTGGGCGTCGGTGCCGGACCGGTCTTCCTCTGCGACGGCGGCGCCCGCGGATCCCTGGTCGGGGAAATCTCGGTTCCGCCCGGCCCTTCGGCATACAGAACATATCCAGGAAATCCGTCGTGGAGGACTTTCAGCTGCATGATGCGACCGGCGTTCGGCCGGTCGATGGCCTTCAGCAGCTCACGGCCGGCCTCGGCGAGCTCTTCCTCTGTGATGAGATGGATTGACCAGGCCAGGATCGGGCAACCGTTGCCGTCAACGCGCCACTGGAGATATTCCTTCATTTCCTCAGACAGCTTGTGGGCAAGGATGTCCTCCTTGAAGACGACCTGGGGAAGAGCGAAGTCGCCCAGGTAGTTCGCATAGAAGTCGGCGTACAGGATCTCCGAGTAGCCAGGCTTGAACCATGCCCGGGGCTGGGCATTGATCACCATGATCGGGCGGCCCCGGCATTCCGGGAATGTCCGGATCCAATCGGCGGATTCGCGGAACGGCTCGTTCCAGGGCCGCTCGCGGCCGAGCGTCATCGTAACGACCGACCACATGACGACGGCCGAGAGAGACAGGTTCGCGGCCATCCGGACCGGCCGTTCGGCGCCGGGAACACTTGCGTCATAGAGCTTGGCGCAGAATGCCCAGAGGAAAGGCGCGCAAATGAGCAGGTTCCTGTCCGTGAAATTCGGCGCAATCAGGAGCGAACTCGCGATGCCGCCGGCCAGCATGATAAGCGGCACGCCGGCGAACAGCGCCGTCTGCGAATCGAACGGAAACCGGCCGATAACGGCCGGTTTCGGTGCCGAGGCCGCAAGCTTCGACCGCGCGAAGAAGTGCCGCTGCGTGGCAAACGCTGCGGCGCAGATTGCCAGAGCGAGCATGGCCTTCTTGGTGAAGGAGTAGGTCATCGCGGCGCGGAGTTGGTCGAAATACCAGGACGGACTGCCGTGGATCCAGTTCGTGGTCGTCGAATACTGGGAAAATTCCTCGATGATGAGCTTCACGTACAAGCCCGTGGACGTCAGCAGGATGGCGGCGAACACGGCAAGCACGAGACGCTGACGCGGGCAGAAGAACCCGAGGACGATCAGGATCGCGAGACATTCGTACATGAGATAGAAATGGACGAACGACCCGACCAGCATCAGCACGGCCAGCCCGGCCAGCTCCGGCAGCATCCGCGTTTCCCGCCGCGCCCGCTTGGCCAGGATGGACAGGCTGATGGCGAGCATGGCGACGCCGATGAGGAACGCCAGCGAATAGCCGCGTGCGTTCTGCGCCTGGTAGAACCAAAAGAACGAGCCTGTCGCCAGCGCGGCACCGAACAGCCGGGCAGCTAGGCTGAAGTAGGCCCTGGTGGCGACAATGAACAGAAAAATGGCGGCGACGGCGCATATGGCGCTGAAACTGCGCAGGGCGACTTCGTCGTCCCCAAACAGCTGGGCGTGGGCGAACGCCAACATGTAGTAAACCGGCGGGTGAACGTCGGTCACGATGCGGGCGATGAACTCATCGAGGCTGATGCCGACCTCGACGATCCATGCCGTGAAAAGCTCATCAATCCAAAAGCTGCTGACCTTGAGGCCGACGAACGCACCGACCAACCCGACGGCGCAGGCGATGCCGAAGCTGCCTACGGCGATCAACCCATCGAATTTGGCCCGCATCCCATTTTCCCCAACCGGCGTGTCCTCAGCCGGATTGCCCCCGGATTGCCGAAGGATTTTCCATAGCATACCCGACGCGGCGGGCCATGGTTCGGAACGCCGGGGTACGCTTCAATCCCCGAGGCGGAAACGGATGCGCACCGTGCGTGTCGTCTCGGTCCCGGGTGCCGGCAACGTCGCTCCCTGCAGCAAGCGAAGCGCTGCGGCATCGAGCGCAGCGAATCCGCTTCCTTTCACCACGGCCGCTTCTAAGACCCGGCCATCGTGGTCAACCGTGAACCGAACGGTGACCTCGCCCTCCTCGCTCCGCCGCCGCGCGTCCTCCGGGTAACGTCGATTGGCGGCGAGCCAGGCCGCGAGCAGCGCACTCCATCCCGGCGCCACCGTCGCCGGTGCGCTCACGGCCGGACCGCTCGCGGCCGGCGCTGGCGGCGCTCGCTCCGCCGGTGCCGACTGTGCGGCGGCGGGCGCGGCGCGCTTTGGCTCCGGTTTGGGCTGCGCGGGACGCGGCGCCGGTTGCGCGGGCTTGGGCGGCGGTGACGGCATGGAGAAGTCCGGCAGCGGCAATTCCTCCGGCGGCGATGGTGTGTAGTCGCGCATCGACGCGGTGTTGGGTTCAGGCTCGGGTTCAGGATCAGGAACAGGCACAGGCGTAGGCGTGGCGATCGGCGCCACATCGGGTTCGACATAAATCGTAATCGCAGCCGAGTCGTCGGTCGCCAGTTGCATCGGGCCGAACGCCATCAAGGCTGCAGCCACCGCAAGCCCATGCAGGCCGAGCGACACGGCAACCGCCAGCGGCCGATCCAATTGACCATGAGTAATGTTATATTGTAACGTCACATCCTCGACAGTACGCAACCAGCTCGTGGACAACAAGGGGAGAGCAATGCGACGGAAGATCAGCGGGATCAGCGGGATCAGCGGGATCGGCGGATCGACACTGGGACTGGCGGTGGCCCTCGCGACAGCGGCGCCTGTGTCGGCGCAAACCACGCCGGATGCGACCACGATCGATCTCGACGTCACCGCCAAGCGGCTCGACCGCGAGCGCAGTTCGATCCTGCCGAGCCTGGGTGCGACCCGTTACGATTTCGGCAAGACCGCGATCCAGAACACTCCCCAGGGCGAAAACGCGCCGCTCAACCAGGTCCTGCTGCGCGCACCCGGCGTGGTGCAGGACGGCTTCGGCCAGATCCATGTCCGCGGCGACCATGGCAGCCTGCAATACCGGCTCGACGGCGTGCAGCTTCCGGAAGGCCTCTCGCTGTTCAGCAACATCCTGTCGCCGCGCTTCGCCAACGAAATCTCTCTGCTCACCGGCGCGCTGCCGGCGCAGTACGGCCTGCGCACCGCGGGCGTGGTCGACATCGGCGTGAAGTCGGGTTCGACCAATCCGGGCGGCGAGGCCTCGGTCATGGGCGGCTCCTACAACTGGATCCAACCGGCGCTGCAATACGGCGGCCGCTCGGGCGCGGTCGACTACTTCGCGGTCGGCCAGTACGTCAGCAACGGCATCGGCGTCGAGAATCCGACGTCGTCCTACACGCCGCTCCACGACGACACCGCCCAGTGGTATGGGCTGGCCAAGGTCACCGGCATCGTCGACGAGAACACGCGGTTGAGCTTCATCGCCGGCGGCGCCAGCGCGCGCTACCAGATCCCCAACGTGCCCGGCCAGACGCCGCAGTTCACGGTGAATGGCATATCGGCCTGGAACAGCTCGCTCCTCGATCAGCGCCAGTGGGAGGACACCTACTTCGGCATCGCCTCGCTGCAGAAGAGCTACCAGGACTTCAACATGCAGCTCTCGGGATTCACCCGCTATTCCAACCTCTCCTACCAGCCCGACGTCATCGGCGACCTGCTCTACAACGGCATCCAGCCATACGCCAACCGGACGAGTCTCGCGACCGGCGTGCAAGGCGACGCCAGCCTGAAGGTCGCGCCCGCCCATACGCTGCGCGGCGGCTTCCTGGTCCAGCGCGAGCGCGTCACCAGCCTGACGAACGGCAACGTCATGACGACGATGGCAGATCCGGACGACCCCGACGGCGATCCCATCGCGTCCGGCCAGACCGCAGGCTTCACCCAGGGCTCCGACCTTGTCGGCTGGACCTACAGCCTCTACCTGCAGGACGAATGGAAGGTGGCCCCGACCGTGACGGTGAACTTCGGCGCGCGCTTCGATGCGATCTCCGGCGTCACCTCGGAGAACCAGCTCAGCCCCCGAGTCAACGTCGTCTGGGAGCCCGATCCGAAGATCACCCTGCGGGCCGGCTATGCCCGCTACTTCGTGCCGGCGCCGCTCAACCAGGTGAACCCCAACTCGATCGCGGTGCTGTCGGGGACGACGGCGGCGTCTGGGGTGGCTTTGAACGATCCCGTGAAGGCGGAACGCTCGGACAATTTCGACGTCGGCCTGACGTTGAAGCCGGTCGATGGGCTGACGCTGGGCTTCGCCGGCTTCTACAAGTTCGCCCAGAACTACCTGGACAAGGGGCAATTCGGCGCGCCAATCACCCTCGCCTCCTTCAACTACGCCAACGCGCAGGTGGCCGGCCTGGAACTGTTCACCAGTTACGACAAAGGTCCATGGTCGCTCTATGGCAACCTGGCCTGGATCCGCACCTCGGCAAGAAACATCAACTCCGCACAGTTTAATTTCGATCAAGCCGAACTCGACTATATCGCGAACAACTGGATCTTCACCGACCACGACCAAAGCTGGACCGGCTCGGCAGGTGCCGCCTACGTGTTCAATTCCGGCTCTGATTGGGCAACACGCGTCTCGGCCGACATGCTGTTCGGCGCAGGGCTTCGCACCAGCGTTGTCACGCCCAACGACACCGCGCTGCTGGCCTACGCCACGTTCAACATGTCGCTCACCCAGAAGGTGCCGATCAGCGTCAGCAAGGGCACGCAGGCGCGGCTCGACGCCATCAACCTGTCCGACAGCACCTACCAAATACGCACTGGCGAGGGCGTCGGCGTCGGCGCACCGCAGTTCGGAATGCGCCGGGCCTTCTTCGTGACCCTGTCGCAAAAATTCTGACGCCAATCCGACATGATTCGGCAGGGCTGGACGTGATAGACCTTTGGCCATGCCCGACCAGACCATTCCCCCCCAGGCCATTCCCCCCCAAGCTATTCCTCGTGTCGTGCCGCTCCAGGGCGGCTCCAACTTCCGCGACCTCGGCGGCTATCGCACCGCCGATGGCCGCGCCATGCGCCGCGGCGCGGTCTTCCGCTCCGCCCATCTCGGCAACCTGACCGACGAAGACCGCGCGGCGCTGAGCCGGATCGGCGTCCGCACCATCGTCGACCTGCGCGGCGTGAACGAGGCCGCCGAGACGCCGCATCGCATCGATGGCCTTTCCTGCCGAGTCGTCGGCGCCCACATCGAGCCCGGTGTCGGCGAGAAAATAAGAGGCGCCGTCGCCGACGGCAGCGCCACGCCCTTCGTGATGATGGGTTTCCTGACCGATCACTACCGCGACTATCCACGCCGCTGTGCGCCGGGCTTCCGCACCCTGTTCACGACCTTGAGCGACGGCACGCACCGCCCGCTGGTGTTCCACTGCACCGCCGGCAAGGACCGCACGGGCTTTGCCTCGGCGCTGCTGCTCACCCTGCTGGGCGTGCCGTGGGACGCCGTGATGGAGGATTACCTCCGCACCAACGAGTTGTGGACCGGCCACATCGGCCGCTATCCCGAACTCGACATCGACACCCGCGCCGCCATCGTCGAGGCACGCACGCCCTACCTGGAAGCAGCCTTCGAGGTGGTCCGGGCCGATTTCGGCGGGCCGGAGCAATTCGCCGAGCGCGCGCTGGGACTCGATGCATCGGCGCGTGAGCGCATCCGCGCGGATTTGCTGGAAGGGTGACTTCCGCGCTAGGCCTAAAAGCATGGCTGAGCGTTACGACACTCCCGAGCCCTTCAAGGTCGATATTCCCGAGCGGGCACTGATCGATCTCGACGAGCGCCTGCGCCGCTGGCGGCCGGCGCCCGCCATCGCCGACAACGGCAGCTGGGCCTCCGGCACCGATCCGGACTTCCTGGCCGAGCTGGTCGCGTATTGGCGCCACGGCTACGACTGGCAGCGCTGCCAGGAGGCGATCAACCGCTGGCCTAACTACCTGGTCGATATCGGCCCGCAGCGCCTCCATTTCATCCGCGAGCCCGGCACTGAGGTCGAGGACGCGCCGCGGCCGCTGCCGCTCGTGATCACCCACGGCTGGCCGGGCTCGATCTTGGAATTCCTGCACATCATCGATGTGCTGGCCCATCCCGAGAACCATGGCGGCGATCCGCTCGATGCCTTCGACGTCATTGCGCCGTCACTGCCCGGCTACGGCTTCTCCGCGCCACCAATCCGCGAAGACGGCACCATGGGCCCGATCGGACCGCGCGCCATCGCCGGCCTCTGGCACAAGCTCGTCACCGAGAAACTCAACTATGCGCGACCCTATGGCGTGCAGGGTGGCGACTGGGGTGCCGTCGTCTCATCGTGGCTCGCTTTCGATCATCCCAAGCACGATGAGTCGGGTGTACTCGGCCTGCACCTCAACATGGTGGGGCTGCGGCCCGGCATCGATCTCAAGACGACCGTGTTCAGCGCCGACGAGAAGGCCTGGCTCGCCAGGATGCAGGCCGAGCTCGACGAGAAAACCGCCTACCAGCGCATCCAGGCGACGCGACCGCAGACGCTGGGTGTGGCGTTGGCCGATTCGCCGGTCGGGCTCGCGGCATGGATCGTCGAGAAGTTCCAGGGCTGGAGCGATTGCGGCGGCGACCCGCACAACCGCTTCTCGATGGACCTGCTGCTGGACAACATCATGGTCTATTGGCTGACCGGCACGGCCGGCACGGCGACCTGGCTTTATCGCGGCGTCACCCAGCAGGTGCCGCGCGCGCTCCCCGCGGGCCAGCGTATCGAGATACCGACGGCGTTCGCCGCCTTCCCCGCCGATCTCGCTCCGGCTCCGCCCAGGGAATGGATCGAACGCGCCTACAATCTGCGCCGCCACACGCAGATGCCGAGCGGCGGACACTTCGCGGCACTCGAGGAGCCCGACCTGCTGGTCGAGGACATCCGCGCCTTCTTCCGGCCGCTGCGCTACGGCGCGGCGAACGACTGAACCGTGATCGTGTGCGGCCGCCGCGCCAGGAGTGCCGCCAACACCGCGAACGCCGCCAGGATGCCGAACAGGATCAGCGAGTCGGTGTAGGTGCCGCTCCAGTCGCGCAGCATGCCCGATCCCAACGGACCTGCCGCCTGCGCCAGCACTTGCAACGACAGCGCCACGCCGCGGATCGCGCCGTAGCTCTCGCGGCCGAAATAGTCGGCCCATGCCATGGGCAGCAACATCATGACGCCGCCGATGCCGATGCCGAAGAGGCCGGCGGGCAACAACGCCATCTCGGCCGAGGAGACGTTGATCAGGCCGAAGGTGCCGACGCTGAGGCAGGCCGCCGACGCCGCCATCAGGAAACGCACCGGCCATCCGCGCGGCAGGAAGCCGATGCCGAAGCTCGCCGCCGCCGACATGGTCGAGAAAAAGGCGATCACCGCAGCAGCCTGGATCGGCGGGATACCGCGCTCAATCAGATGCGGTGCCTGATGAAGGCTGACGCCGGCCTGCACCGGAAAGACCAGGACAGTGTAGAGCGAGAGCAGCCAGAAGGCCGGCGTACGCATGGCCTCGGCCCGGCTCCAGCGCGGCTCCACCGGCGGCGGGCTCCTGCCGTCGGCAAGCCGGTCCGGCTGAAGGCCGACATCCTCGGGCCGCCGCACAAGCAACAGCCAGCACGGCACGAAGCCCACGATCAGGACCGTCGCGCCGACCGCGATCCAGCCGGCCCGCCAGTCGGCCCTGCCCTCCGCCTGGCCCCCCATTTGGCCCATAGCGAACTGCGCGATCAGCGGGAGGGCAACCAGGCCCGACATCTGGGCAAGCGTCGCAATCGACGTGGCGATCGCTCGGCGGGAAACGAACCAGTTGTTGAGCGCGCCGTAGAGGCCGAGATCGAATGGCCCCGCCCAGGTCATGCGCGCAAAGCAGAACAGAAGATAGAAGACCAGAAGCGACTGCGTGAGCGACAGCGCCATGCAGGCGATGCCGATGCCGGCCACGGCGAGGCAGAGCACCAGCCGCGCGCCGCGGCGATCGACGAACGGGCCGATCATCGGCGAGATGATGGCCGCCAGCACGCCGCCCAGCGACACCGCCCCCGACATCTCCGTGCGCGACCATCCGAAGGCGTCGGTCATCGGCACGACGAAGATCGACAGCACGGCCACGGCAGGCCCTTGCCGCGCGAAGCCCGCGAGGCAAATGCAGCCCAGCACCACCCACCCGTAGAAGAACGGCAGCCGCGGTATCAGGAACCGCGGCAGAGGCGGCGCTTGCATCCCCTGAACGCTTTCTAGCCTTGGGCGAACGTCGCCGTCGCTTGCGCGGCGATGGTGCCGTTGGGCGTCACGGTCCAGAGTTCCGCGCCTTTACCGTCGGCGGTCGGCCGGCCGATCGCGTCGAAGGGCTGCGTGTCGAACAACGGCGCGCGGGCGCGAATGGCGAAAGTCTTGATCCGTCGGCCCGGTGCCGAGTCGCGCAGCAGGTCGAGAAGGCACTGCTGGGCGAACGGGCCGTGCACCACCAGCCCGGGATAGCCCTCGGTCTCGATGCAATAGGTGCGGTCGTAGTGGATGCGATGAGGGTTGAAGGTAATCGCCGAGTAGCGGAACAGCATCACCGGATCGGCCTTGATGGTGCGGCGCCACGGCACGTCGGCCGGGGCAGCCTCGCGCACGGGGACGCCACTCTTGGTGCCGGCCTTGACCTCCTCACGAAACACGGTGCTCGCCACCTCGGTGACGGCAAGGCCGCGCGGCGTGTAGATGCGCCGGGTCTGGCTGGTGACGATCAGCGCCCCGGTGGCGCCGCCGCGGAGTTGAATGTCCGAGAACTCGGTCTCGCGCCGCAGCCTGTCGCCGACACGGATGTCGCCCTCGAAGGCGAAGGTCGAGCCGGCATACATGCGGCGCGGGAGCGGCATCGGCGGCAGCACGCCACCTTCGGTCGGCAGACCATCCTCTGCCAGCACGTTGCGGCGCGCATAGGAGTGGAGAAAGCAGAGATGCCAGCCGGGCGCGATCGGCTCGCCTTCGGCCGGCACCTTGTCGGCGCGGTCGAAGGTGGCGATCATCGCCTTGAGCGGCGCCTGGGTGACGACGTCCTCATCCTCGATCTTGCGGCCGAGTTGCTTCTTCAGCGGTTCGATATCGATCGTCATGGCACTTCCTCCAGGCTTGCTGGCAGCGTAACCAATCCCTTGCCATGATTCGCCGCCCCCACCGCCACGAAATCAAGTTGTTGCCGCAGGTCGAAAACGCGGCCGACGCGCGCTATCGCCGCGTTGGCCTCGGCCGCGTCATCGCCATGCCGCCCGCCAGTCTCGCCTCGCTCACCGCCGGATTGCGCGAAGACCGGCTGTGGGTCGCCGTCTCGCGCTTCAATCAGCCGGTGGGATTCGCCCTGATGAA
The DNA here is from genome assembly GCA_945860205.1 of Reyranella massiliensis 521. Lineage (GTDB taxonomy): Bacteria > Pseudomonadota > Alphaproteobacteria > Reyranellales > Reyranellaceae > Reyranella > Reyranella massiliensis_B. Next base: position 43,551 of record CAMARK010000004.1, read on the forward strand.
GTTCCCCGGCGGCACGGCGTGGCTCGACCAATTGTCGGTGCTCGACCGCTGGCAGGGCCGCGGCCTCGCCGCCGCCCTGATCGACCGCACGGCGGCCGCGGCCCGCGCGCGGGGCTTCGACACGCTCTATCTCTCGACCTATCGCGACGTGCCGTGGAACGCACCGTTCTACGCCAGACGCGGATTCGAAGAAGTACCGCGCGGGAACTGGCCGCGCGCGTTCCGCGCTCAATTCCTGGCCGAGAACCATCCGCCGTGGCGGCGCACGATCATGCGTCGCTCACTCCGCGGCGACCGCTAGACCCATCTGCTCGCAGGTCGGCGCGACGTCCGACACGGTGGCGCGGCGCATGTCGCGGGCGTAGCGCTGGTCGTCGAACTCCAGGCCGCGATGCATGGTGCAGCGGTCGTCCCAGATCACCAGGTCGTTCACCCGCCAGCGATGGCTGTAGACGAACTGGCGCTGGGTGGCATGGGCCGTCAGCTCGTCGACCAGGACCTTCGCCTCGGCGTCGGCCATGCCGCGGATCGCGCCAATGTGGCTGGCGATGTAGAGGCTCATGCGGCCGGAATCCTGCAGCCGGCGCACCATGACCTGCGGCACCGGCCTGAATGCCTCGCGCTCGCCCTCGTCGAAGTCGCCAAAGCCGAGCTTGGCGCGGGAGTGCATGATCGAATGCTCCGCGACCAGCCCGTCGATCCGGCGCTTGGTCGCGTCGGGCAGGGCATCGTAGGCCGCACGCATGTCGGCGAATTCGGTCTGGCCGCCCAGCGGCGGGATCGAGCGCGCATGCAACATGGAACAATAGGCCGGCAGCCGCTTGAAGGAGGAATCGGTGTGCCACAGCCGGTTGCCGAGGTTGTAGAGGCGCTGGCGGTCGTCGGCGGCGAGGATCCTGTTCTCGGCGTCGAGGTTGCCGACATCGGCCATGTTCTCGTGCAGGCGCAACTTGTGCTCCTTGCGTGCCTTGAACACGGTGGTCTCGAGCGGGCCGAAGTTGCGTGCGAAATCGAGCTGGCTGTCGTCGTCGAACTGCTGGTCCGGGAACACCAGGACGGCATATTTCGTGAACGCCGCGCGGATATCGGCGAGGTCGGCCGCGGCCAACGGCCTCGCAAGATCGACATCGCCGACTTCGGCGGCGAAACTCGGCGTGGTCGGCTGGACAGTGACAGTCATGGGATTCTCCCGGTCCTGTGTATGAGCGTGATTGGACCACCGAATGGTCCTGCCTGCAAATGCGTTCGACGCAATCCTGCCGGCGGAGACTTTCATGATGCGGTTTTTCAGCATTCTGGCGGCCCTGGTGCTCGCCACCACCGTCGCCGCGGCCGGCCCACTCGACAATCGCGACGGTTTCTGGAGCGAATGGTCCGATGGCACGTTCGAACGTGCCGCCGTCGAAAAGAAGTTCGTGATCGTGTCGCTGCAGAGCTGGTGGTGCCCATGGTGCCACGTCATGAACCGCGACACCTGGGCCAACCCCGATGTGCGCGCCGTGCTGAAGGAGAAATTCATTCCAGTCCACGTCGACCAGGATAGCCGGCCCGACATCTCACAGCGTTACGAACGCTGGGGTTGGCCGGCAACCATAATCTTCGGATCCGATGGTACAGAGATCGTGAAGCTGCGCGGCTTCTATTCGCCGAAATTCCTCATTCCCATCCTTCAGGAGACGATCAAGGACCCCTCGCCGGTCGACTACGGCATCCCCGGCGGGCCGGAACGCGAACGCATGCTCGTGACCGGGCTCACCGACGCGCAACGTGCCGAGATCGTGACGTTCATCGACAAGGCCTACGACCACGCCAACGGCGGCTGGGGCAAGAGCAAGTTGGTGGACGGTCCGACGCTCGCCTGGTTTCTCGACCGTGCCAAGGCTGGCGACAAAGAAGCGGAGACGCGGATTCGACGCAGCCTAACCGGCATGACCGCCATGATCGACGCCGAGGTGGGTGGCATCAGCCAGGTATCGCTGAAGCCCGACTGGTCGGCGCCGGCCCGCGAGTTCCCGATGTTCGCCCAGCAGGCAGCGCTCGGTGCCTATGCGCGCGCCTGGGCGATGTTCGGAGATGCAGCCTATCGCGACGCGGCCGATCGCCTGTTCGGCTTCTTCAGGAACACGCTGGCCGGGCCCGGCGGCGGCTTTTATGCCTCGATGGGACTGGCCGAAGGCCAGCCCGGCGTCGACAGGCGCCAGTACGCCCGGGAGACCGGTCAGGCGATCCAGGGCATTGTCGCCTACTACGATGCTACTGGCGAAAAGACCGCAATTGTCTTGGCGATCGCCGCCGCGGAGTGGGCGTTGCGCGAGCGCAGCCTGCCGGGCGGCGGGTTTCGCCATGCCGAACGGGACGCGAGCGGGCCCTATCTCGCCGACAATGTCGAGATGGCGGCGGCGCTGCTGGCGCTGCATCGCTCGACGGGGGAACGCAAATGGCTTGCCGCCGCGACGGCCACCGGCGGTTTCATTGCACGCACCTTCGCCGACCCCAAGACCGGCGGCTTTTTCGCATCGGCCGCGCGCGATGCCAGACATCTGCCCAAGCCGATCAAACAGCGCGAGGACAATGTCGCGGCGACGCGCTTCTTCGCGCTGCTCGCGGCCTACACCGGGCAGGCCCGCGACCGCGAGATCGCCGAGGCCGGCATGGGATATCTTGCCTCGCCGTCCGTGCTCGACGCCTTCGCGTTTCTGCCCGATGTGCTGCTGGCCGAGGAGGAACTGCGCAACGAACCTGTGCATGTCACGATCGTCGGGCTCAGGGACGATGCGCGCAGCAGCGCCCTGTATGCCGCGGCGTTGCGCTATCCGCTGGCCTACAAACGCGCCGAATGGTGGGACAAGCGCGAAGGCCTCCTGCCCAACCACGATGTCGACTACCCGGATTTTCCGGAGGGGCCTGCGGCCTTCGCCTGCACGCGGAATTACTGTTCGCTGCCCGTCACCGACCCTGCGGCAGTTCCCGCACAGCTCGACCGGCTCCAGCGCGCCCTCAGCCGCTGAATTGGGCTATAGTGGGGTATGATCGAGAAGCAGGAAGTTCAGGAAATCTTTCCGACGCCGTTGTGGGTCGTCGACCTGAAGCCCGCCGCCGCCGCGGCATTGAATACCGGGCTCAAGGCCGAAATCGAGCGTCTGATCGCCCCCCGCCCCGCCATTCCGGCCGGCAGCAACTGGCAGACCCCGCAGGACCTGCACACCCGGCCGGCCTTCGCGGAGTTCGTGAAGCTGGTCGGAACGGCGGCACGCGGCGTCGCGCGCTTCCTTCAGGTCGACCAGTATCCGATGGACATCACCGGCTGCTGGGCGAACGTCAATCCGCCGGGTGCCTATCACCCGATGCACCATCATCCGAACAACTACCTGAGCGGCGTCTACTATGTGGCGGTCCCGGCGACGGGCTCGCAGATCCTCTTCCAGGATCCGCGCGGACAGGCCTCGATGATCATGCCCAAGCCGCGCCAGTACACGCGTCTCACCGCCAACGGTGCCAACGCCCAGAGCAAGGAGGGCCGGCTGCTGATCTTCCCGGCTTGGCTGAAGCACACGGTCCCGGCCAACGACGGCAAGAGCGAACGCATCAGCATCTCGTTCAACCTCATGTTCAAGAACTTCAGCGAGACCATGGCGGCGCCCCTGTGGGATGCGACCGCGGGCAAGGAAAAGGGCTGACCCATGCTGCAGGATCGCTACGGCAATGACCTGACCACGACATCGTCGGCCGCGCATGCGGCCTACCTCGCGGGTGTCGACAGCCTGATGGCGGCCACGCCCGGAATGGACACCGCCTTCCAGGCCGCGGTGACCGCCGACGAGGGCTTTGCGCTCGGCCACGTCTCGCTCGCCCGCGCCAAGCAGCTCCTGGGCCGCGGCCACGAAGCCAAGGCGCCGCTCGCGCGCGCGAAGGAGCTGGCGGCGGATGCCACGCCACGCGAACAGAGCCAGATCGCCATCTTCGAGAAGATCCTGACCGGCCAAGGCGGCGCGGCACTCGAGGCGATCCACGAGCACATGAAGAGTTGGCCGCGCGACGCCATGGCGCTGGCGCCGGCGACCAGCGTGTTCGGCCTGATCGGCTTCTCGGGCAAGGTCGGCCGCGAAGTCGACCAGCTTGCGATCCTCACACCGTTCGAGAAGCACTATGGCGACGACTGGTGGTATCGGACCCAGCTCGCCTTTGCGCAGATCGAGCTGCAGATGTTCGACGAGGGCCACCGCAACATCGAGGCCGCACTTGCCGGCTATCCGAAAAGCGCCCATGCCGCGCACATTCGCGGCCATCTGTTCTATGAGCTCGGCGAGCGCGAGGCGGGCCTCGCCTTCCTGGCGGACTGGATGAAGGACTATCCGCGCGACGGCCTCATGCATTGCCACAACAGCTGGCATCTCGCGTTGTGGTCGCTGGAGACCGGACGGCTCGCCGACGCCTGGCGCATCTACGACGAGGCCCTCAGCCCCAGCGCCGCGTGGGGACCGCAGATCAATGTCGCCACCGATTGCGCTGCCTTCCTCGCCCGCGCCGAGATGGCGGGCGAGCCGCGCCGGCCCGAGCGCTGGCGCGAGCTCAGCGACTACGCCACCAAGTGGTTTTCCAGATCGGGCCTGGGCTTCGTCGACATGCACACCGCGCTCGCCTACGCCATGGCGGGCGATGGCGAGGTGCTGGCAAAGTTCGCCGAAAATCCGCGCGGCGCCACGGCGGACATGCTGCCGCCGATGGCCAGCGGCTTCGCGGCCTTCGCGCGGGGCGACTGGACCCGCGCCGCGGCGGAGATCGAGCCCCTGCTGGACACGCACGAGCGCCTGGGCGGCAGCCGCGCCCAGCGCGACCTGCTCGAATATCTGGTGACGTCGGCGATGCTGCAGTCCGGCCGCACCGAGGAGGCCCGCTCCTTCATCTCAAGACGCCGCCCGCAGAACGGCAAGTGCGGCGGCTTTCCGCTGGCGGGACTCTAGCCGCCGATCCCGAATGCCTCGGCGATCAGCTCGTAGGAGCGTTTGCGCTTGGCGAAGTCGAAACAGATCGTGACGACCATGATCTCGTCGACCTGGTAACGGGCGGCGTGCTCCTCCAAGCCGGCCCGCACCGTCTTGGGCGAGCCGACCAGGGAACGGCGGCGCATCGAGGCGAGGAAAGTTTCCACGCGCGGATCCTTTGCAGCCTCCAGCGCTTCCTCGACGGAGGGTATCGGGCCGGGATTGCCGGTGGTGCGCAGACGCATCGCCCAGACGTCGCGGCTCTTGGCCAGGAGATCGGCTTCCTCGTCGGTCTCGGCGCACAGGACGCCCATCGCCATCAGCGGCATCGGCTCGGCGTGAAGCGCCGACGGCCGGAAATGCGCCCGGTAGGCGCGCGTCACGCCGTCGCCGCCGTCGGGATTGATGAAGTGGGCGAAGCAGAACGGCAGGCCGAAGTGGGCCGCCAGCGCCGCGCTGTCGTCGCTCGACCCCAGCAGCCAGACATCGGGCGCGCTTTCCCCCACCGGCTGCGCCGTGACGCCACTGGCGGCGTGATCGTCTGGCAATGCGTCGCTGAGCCAGGCCACGAGATCGCGTACCTGCAGCGGATAGTTGTCCGCGCTGCTCCAGTTGGGCTTGCCGTCGGCCAGGATGCGCATGGTGCGCTGGTCGCTGCCCGGCGCGCGGCCGACGCCGAGATCGATGCGTCCGGGGAACAGCGTCTCCAACATGCGGAAATTCTCCGCCACCTTGTAGGCGCTGTAGTGCGGCAGCATCACGCCGCCCGACCCGACCCGGATGCGCTGGGTGAGCCCAGCCACGCGCGCGATCAGCACCTCTGGCGTGGAGCCGGCCAGCGCTTCGCTCCCGTGATGCTCGGCCAGCCAGTAGCGCACATAGCCCAGGCGGTCGCAGAGCTGCGCCAGCTCGAGCGTCTCATGCACGGCGTCGGCTGGCGTGCCACCTTTACGGATCGGCGACTGGTCGAGAACGCTGAGGCGCAGCGGCAAAGGGATCAGAGACCCTTCTTGCCCATGGCCAGGAACTTGTCCTGCCGGCGCCGGCGTAAGGTATCGGGATCGTATTGCGACAGATCGGTAATCGCCTCGGAGATCACCTTGCCCACGAGGTCGATGGTCTCGTCGGCGCCGCGATGGGCGCCGCCCATCGGCTCGGGGATGACCTCGTCGATCACCTCGAGCTTCTTGAGGTCGCCCGCCGTCACCTTCATCGCCTCGGCCGCGTCCTGGGCCTTGGCGCTGTCGCGCCACAGGATCGAGGCGCAGCCCTCCGGCGTGATCACCGAGTAGATGGAATTCTCCAGCATGTAGACGCGGTCGGCCGAGGCGATGGCGAGCGCACCTCCCGAGCCGCCCTCACCGATGATCACGCTGACCAGCGGCACGCCGAGCGAGAGACACGTGTCGATGCTGCTGGCCACGGCTTCGGCCTGGCCACGGGCCTCGGCGTCGATGCCGGGATAGGCGCCGGGGGTATCGACCAGGGTCACCACCGGCATACTGAAGCGGTCGGCGAGCTTCATCAGGCGCTGCGCCTTGCGGTAACCCTCGGGCCGCGCCATGCCGAAATTGTGTTTGATGCGCGCTTCGGTGTCATCGCCCTTTTCCTGGCCGAGCACGACGATGCTGCGGCCACCCAGCCGGCCGATGCCGCCCACGATGGCGGCGTCCTCGCCGAAGGTGCGGTCGCCCGCCAGGGGCATGTAGCTGGTGAGCAGCCGGTCAATATAGCGCTGGGCGTGCGGCCGTTCGGCATGACGCGCTACCTGGACCCGCTGCCACGGCGTCAGCTTGGCGTAGGTCGCGCGCAGCAGCTTGTCGACCTTGGACTGCAGGCGCATGACTTCCTCGGCGATGTCGACATCGCCGCTGTTGGGAAGGTGCCTGAGTTCGGAGATCTTGCTTTCGAGCTCCGCGATCGGCTTCTCGAATTCGAGATAAGTGGTCATTGAATTTCAGGTGTCGCCCGGCATCCGAATCCTGTCAACCGGCCGCTTCAGCCTCCGACTTCAGCCGCCAAACTCAGCTGGGGGGCCTGCGCTTCCGGCGGGCCAGCGGATGGTGGTCCTCCACCAGCGCCCGCAATTTCTCCGGCACGACGTGCGTATAGATCTGGGTCGTGGCGATGTCGGCGTGGCCCAGCATGAGCTGGACGCTGCGCAGGTCGGCGCCGGCTTCCAGCAGATGGCTGGCGAAGGCATGGCGCAACACATGCGGCGATACCCGCGCCGGATCGATGCCGGCTGCCAGCGCGGCTTCCTTCAGGAGCTGGGCGAAGCGCTGCCGCGTCAGATGCCCGGTACGGCCGCGCGACGGAAAGAGATAGCGCGAGGTCTCGCCCTCGGTGAGGGCGCCGGCGCGCATATGCAGCCACTTGGCGATCGCCACGCGCGCCGGGTCCGACAGCGGCACCTGCCGGTCCTTGTCGCCCTTGCCGCGCACCACCAGCATGGTGGGATCGCGCTCGGCCGCGGCGAGCGGCAACGCCACCAGCTCCGAGACGCGCAGCCCCGAGCCGTAGAGGATCTCGAGCAGGGTCTCCATGCGGCCGCCATCCTCGCCGCCCCTGGCCTGCGTGGCCTCGATCAGCCGGTCGACCTCGACACGCGACATCACCTTGGGCAACGGCCGCCCCAGCCGCGGCGAGTCGAGGGTGCTGGCGGGATCGTCCTCGCGCAGCCGCTCGGCCAGGAGGAAGCGGAAGAACTGGCGCATCACCGACAGACGGCGAGCCACGGTGCCCGGCGTCATACCGAGATAGTCGAGCGCCTTCAGGTAGGCTCGCAACGCCGCGGCGTCCGCATTCACCGGCCCCTGCTTGCGGCGGCCAAGAAAGGTCAGCAGGTCGCGGAGGTCGCTGCGATAGGCGGCCTCGGTATTCTTCGAGGCGCCGCGCTCCGCCGTCAGCATTTCGATGAACGCCTCGGCCTCGCGGGCCAGCGGCGGGGCGGGCTTCCGCTTCACGACCCGCGCTTCACAGCCCGTGGGCGATCGCCGTCTCGACCGCGAACAGCCGCCCGGCGTGATCCTCGCCGACCTGGCGCAGCGCCCGCACGATGGCGCCGACCGCGGCAGGGTGCAGCTCGACCAGTGGCGTCTCGCCGATCGCGATCGAGGCCAGCAAAGCCGTCTCCGCGCGGCGCTTCCCCGAAGCCGCGGCCTGCAGGGCCTGCATCGTGGCGGCGGACGGCGAGACCAGGCGGGCGTTGGCCGGCGGCGTCTCGGGCAACTGGGTGGAGCCCTGCGGCACGTCGATGCCGGTGGCGCGGAACAGCTCGAGCAGGAGATTGCCGCGCAATGGCGCGCGCGCTGCATCGTCCTGGCGCATCACCTCGTACCAGCGGTTGACCTCCTCGGGTGGCAGCCGCTTGGGATCATCGACGCCGGCGATGGCAACCAGCGGCATCAGCCGGTCGAGCGCATTGGTGGCCCGGGCATTGTCGCGGGCGGCGCCGAGCGCAAGCGTCGTCCACGCCTTGGTCTGCTGCTTGTCGCCCAGCAGCAGGAAGCCGCGCATCGCTTCCTGGGCGATGTTGGCGAACTGCGGTTGCGCGGGAATATTGAGCAGCCCAATGGCACTGGCGCGCGCGATGGTGGGAAACAGCGAACTGCCGCGCGCCTCGCCATAGACGGCAATGATGGAGTTCACGACTTCCTGCGAGTTGGCAGCGCGGCGTGCGTCGTAGACCAGCTTGGCGCGACGGGCCATCGCTGGCGGCAGCACAACGCGGTCGCGCAGGGCCTCGATGTAGAGATCGCCCAGCTTCGTCGCCTCGATGATCGCCAGCGCCTCGCCACGCTCGGCGATGTCGAGGCGCATCGGCATCGGCAGGGTACGATGGGCGACCAGCGAGCGCATAAGCGGCGGCTGCGTCGTGCGGAGCGACGCGGCCGGCGGCTGCACGTAGGCGAGATCGAGCATGACCATCGCCGGACCATCGAGCTGAGTAGGAGGCGCCGCCGACGGCGGCAGGCCGCCGGCCGCGACCTCGACCAGCTTGGCCAGCAAAGGATCGTTGCCGCGCAACGCCGCGGCCGCGGCCATCGCCCCGGCATTGTCGCCGGCCACCACCATGCAGGCGACGTCGGCCCGGCGCTTGAACGGCTCGACCAGCGGGTGGGCGCGCGCGATCGCGCAGGCGCCTTCCTTTTCTCCGGCCATCATCAGGGAATCGACCACGACGGCGGCGATCGACGGATCGGCGTAGCCGCCGGCCGACCGCACCATCTCGTTCAGGCTCTCGGCCTCGCCCATCGCGGCCAGCCGATCGACCTTGCGGGCGAACAGGGTGGGCGGCGGGCTGCCGTCGGTCGCGGGGGGCGTGAGCTGGCTCACCAGCACCTTGAACTGCACATCGCGCAGCGCACGGCTGCGCGGGGCGGCCGGCAGCGCCGAGACCAGGCGCTTCGCCGTGGCGAGCGAGGTGCCGGACCAGGCGTCGGGCGGCATGCCGCCGGTGCTGACCGAGAGAAAGCCCGTCGGGCGGCCGTCGAAATTGGGCGTTTGCGCCCAGGCCGCCACGGCGATCGAGACGAGGGCGACGGAGGCCAGACCGATCGCGACGGCGGACAGGAGGCTAGCGCGCAAAGCGTTCATTGGAGACAGGCACCTCGAAATGCCGCAACGGCGGGCGGGGCTCGATGACGGCCAGCGCCACCAATCCGGCGATCAGCAGGCCGACAACGACGACCGCCACCACGGGGCCAAGCCTCAGGGTGGGGACGCGAAAATGGTTTCGAGAGCGGAACAGGGGCACGGCGCGGGCAAACTACCCGGCCGCCGGAGAAGGGGCAATCGCCGCGCACCCCAGGCCCAGTCGCTTGAAACCACGGGCGGAATGGGCGACATGCATGCTTGTAGTTCGCTATGGACGCCTCTCCCCCCTTCTCCTTGCCGCGCACCGTCGCCCTCGTGGGCCTGATGGGCGCAGGCAAGAGTGCGATTGGCAGGCGCCTGGCCCAGCGCCTCGGCTTGGCGTTCGTCGATGCCGACGACGAAATCGAGCAGGCTGCTGGCTGTTCAATCGCCGAGTTCTTCGAAAAGTACGGGGAGGCCGAGTTCCGCGCCGGCGAGCGCCGCGTCATCGCCCGTCTGCTCGACGAGCCGCCGCACGTGCTATCGACCGGTGGCGGTGCCTATATAGACGCCGAAACACGCGCACTGATGCGCACCAAGGCCATCACGGTCTGGCTCCGCGCCGAGCTCGACGTGCTATTCGACCGCGTGAAGAAGCGCGCTCACCGCCCGCTGTTGCGCCAGGGCGATCCGAGAGAGATTCTCGACCGGCTAATGCAGCAGCGTCACCCGATCTATGCCGAGGCCGATCTAACGGTCGAATCGACAGCGCAACCAGCCGACCGGACCACCGAACAGGTTCTAGAGGCTTTGCGACAGTACTTGGCGACCAGAAATTACCCAGGTTGGCAGGACTCGACAGCATGAGCCGCACTCGCACTGTCCACGTCGATCTCGCCGGACGCAGCTACGACATCGCGATCGGCCCCGGCCTGATCGACCGCGCCGGCGCCTTGAGCGCGGGCCTGCTCGCCGCGCCGCGGGTGACGATCGTGAGCGACGAGACCGTGGCGCCACTCTACGGCGAACGTCTTGCCGCCTCGTTTCGCAGTGCCGGTGTCAAAGCCACCCTGGTCAGCGTGCCGGCCGGCGAGAGCAGCAAGGAGTTCGCCTCCTTCGCCCGCCTGATGAACGACTTGCTAGACAGCCGGCCCGACCGCAAGTCGACGCTGGTGGCCTTGGGCGGCGGCGTGGTCGGCGACCTCACGGGATTCGCCGCGTCAGTGCTGCTGCGCGGCGTCGATTTCATCCAGGTGCCGACGACACTGCTCGCCCAGGTCGATTCCTCGGTGGGCGGCAAGACCGGCATCAACACGCGCCACGGCAAGAACCTGGTGGGCACCTTCTATCAGCCACGGCTAGTGCTGGCCGATACCGGCGTGCTCGACACCCTGCCTCGGCGCGAGCTGCTGGCCGGCTATGCCGAGGTGGCGAAGTACGGGCTGATCGACGATCCCGCATTCTTCGCCTGGTGCGAGAAGAACGGCGCCGCAGTGCTGGCTGGAGATGCGGCCGCCCGCACCTATGCGATCGAGCAGAGCTGCCTCTCCAAGGCGCGCATCGTGGCGGCCGACGAACGCGAGACCACCGATCTGCGCGCACTCCTCAACCTCGGCCACACCTTCGGCCATGCGCTGGAGGCCGAGACCGGCTTCGGTTCCGACCTGTTGCACGGCGAGGCCGTGGCCGCCGGCATGGCGATGGCCTTCGACCTGTCGGCCCGGCTCGGGCTCTGTCCGGCGGCGGACGCCGGCCGCGTGCGTGCCCATCTGGCGGCGGTCGGGCTGCCGATGCGGCTGCGGTCGATCGGCGGCGACAACCGGCGTATCTGGGATGCGGACCGCCTGATCGGCCACATGCGCGGCGACAAGAAGGCCGAGGGTGGCAAGCTCGCGTTCGTCCTGGCGCGCGGCATTGGTGGGGCGTTCGTGAGCCGCCAGGTCGACGAGGCCGTGCTGCACGGTCTTCTGACCGACGCCATCGCGGCCTGAGGCCATCATGGAAGCCGACCTTCAATTCGACGTACCGCTATACGTCGCCGGGCCGCTGGTCCTGTTCTGCCTGCTGTTGGCGGCCTACCTGTCGGCGGCGGAGACTGCGATCACCGGCGCCTCGCGCCAGCGCATGCACAGGCTCGCCCAGCAGGGCAACAAGCGCGCGGCGATGGTGAACGACCTGCTCGACCACAAGGACGAGACGGTGAGCGCCGTGCTGCTGGGCAACAACGTGGTCAACATCTTCTCAGCCTCGCTTACGACCGCGGTGCTCACCGCGCTGTTCGGGGCGGCGGGCGTCGTCTACGCCACGCTCGCGATCGGCGTGCTGGTCGTGATCTTCGCCGAAGTCATGCCCAAGACCTGGGCGCTGCTGCGGGCCGACCGGGTGGCGCTCATCCTGGCGCCGTCGATCGTGGTCACACTGGCGATCCTGGGGCCGATGGCGCGCGGTGTCGCCTGGATCTCCCGCTTCTTTCTCCGCCTGATGAGCGTGCGGACCGACCACACGCACGATGCCGGCGAACAGAACGAACTGCTGCGCGGCGCCATCGAGATGCATGGCGAGGGCCAGGTCGGCGATGCCGCGCCGGCTGAAAAGGCGATGCTGCGCTCGGTGCTCGACCTCGGCGACCAAACGGTGGGCGACGTCATGACCCATCGCGGCAATGTCACGCTGATCGACGCCGACCAGCCCACCGATTCGATCGTGACGCAGATGCTGGCGAAGCCGCACACGCGCATTCCGCTTTACCGTGGCCAGACCGACAATATCGTGGGCGTGCTGCACGCCAAGGACCTGTTCCGCGCCGTCGAAGCGGCCGGCGGTCCGGCGGGAGTCGACACCGATTCAGTCATGACGCCGCCCTGGTTCATTCCGGAATCGACGGTTCTGTTCGATCAGCTCCAGGCATTCCGCGCCCGCCACGAGCATTTCGCGATCGTCGTCGACGAATACGGCGCGCTGCGTGGCATCGTCACGCTCGAGGACATCATCGAAGAGATCGTGGGCGACATCGAGGACGAGCACGACACCATCAAGCGCGGCGTGGTCCGCCGCGACGACGGCAGCATGATCTGCCAGGGCGACGTTCCGATCCGCGATCTCAACCGCGAGTTCGGCTGGAACCTGCCGCAGGACGTCGCCATCACCATCGCCGGACTGGTCCTGCACGAGGCCCGCCGCATTCCGGAAGTGGGCCAGATGTATGCATTCTATGGATTCCGCTTCGAAATTCTGAAGCGCGAGGGCACGCGCATCGCCGAGTTGCGCATCTTTCCGCCCGCCTCCATACAGGCCGGGTAGCAATCACACAGGTCATTCCGAGAGGTTCAACCATGCCGCTTTCGCCACCGGTCGGGCGACAGCACCTGCATACGCGCCGCGTCGTCTGCCAGGGCTTTTTCCGCGACGACGGGCTGTGGGACATCGAAGGTCGCATCACCGACGAGAAGTCCTACGAACACTCCAACGAATGGCGCGGCACGCTGAAGCCCGGCGACTTCGTGCACGACATGTCGATCCGCCTCACCGTCGACGAGAGGTTCACCATTGTCGATGTCGAGGCAGTAACGGACAAGTCGCCGTATCGGATGTGCGGCGACATCACGCCCGATTTCAGGAAGCTGATCGGCCTCAGGATCGGCGGCGGCTTTCATCGCGCCGTCCGCGAGCGGCTGGGCGGCGTCCATGGCTGCACGCATATCGTCGAGCTGCTGGGGCCGGTTGCCACCACGACTTTCCAGACCGTGTCGTCGGGCAGGGCGCGTGAACTCGAACGCGCCCATCGCGCCAAGAAAGGCGATGCCAAACCTCGTGAGCCCGAGATAGCGGGCAAGCCCCGCCGCAAGCCCTATGTCATCGACACCTGCCACGCCTGGGCGGCCGACGGCGCCGTGGTGAAGCGCTGGGCGCCGGATTTCTACACCGGCCCCGACGCCGAGGCGGTGCGCACCGCGGCGGCCGGCAAGGAAATGGAGCTGGACGGCTAGCTGGCACCCCGTGCCGCGTCTTCCGCCGGCGTCAGCGTGACCAGCGCCAGCGCATGCAGGCCGGCGTCGAGTTCGTCCTTCAGCGCGGCATAGACCAGCCGCTGCCGTGCCACCCGGCCCTGACCCTCGAAGGCGGCCGAGACGATCTCGACGTTGAAATGGGTCTCGCCGCCCTCGCGGTAGCCGGCATGGCCGAGATGGCGTTGGGAGTCGTCCTCCACGGCAAGCCGCACCGGCTGGAAGCGCTGCCGGAGCTTGCTGTCAATTGCCATCGCCACCTTGCCCATCACGTCCCTCACCTGCCCGGCCTCACTTGCCCGGCAAAACCGGAGAACACATATTAGCCCAATGTCACGACGGCGAGCGAAACCCTTGATGGAGACCGATGGCGCGCAGCTGCATCAGCGCGTCTGCGAGGCGCCCGGCTGTCGGCTGCAGGGCGAATACCGTGCGCCCTGGGCCCGGGATCGGCTGAACGAATACCGCTGGTTCTGTCTCGAGCATGTCCGCGAATACAACAAGAAATGGGACTATTTCGCCGGCCTGGGCGCCGACCAGATCGAGGCCCACATCCGGGCCGACACGACCTGGCGCCGCCCGGTGTGGCCGCTCGGCGCACGGCGCAGCGGCAATGGGACCTATACCCACGTCAACGACCCGTTCGGCCTGGCCGACGATGCCGGGCTGGGGGAAAAGCCGCCGCCGATCAACGACGGCAGCGAGCAATTGACCTCGGCCGAGCGCAGCGCTCTCGACGTTCTTGAACTTTCATGGCCGCTGACCCGGGCTGCGGTGAAATCTCGTTACAAGGAACTGGTGAAAATTCACCATCCCGATGCCAATGGCGGCGCCCGGGAGGCCGAGGAAAAACTGAAGGAAATCAACGCCGCCTATTCCACTCTGCGGGCCTCGGAAAACCTGCCAGCAGCGTGATTCCGGCCCCCTGCGACCATCCTGCCAATTGGCCGCTTGCGGTGCACAAAATGGCCTGCGAGACTGACTTTGCCCGCACTTTGGCGGGTTTTGTTTTGTAGGAATTCGAGTGATGGCCTCTACGACGACCGCGGCCCAGCAGAATGTGTCGGGCGTGCCGGATATCAAGGTTTCCGCCCGCCAGCTCTTCGGCATCGACACCGACATGGAAGTGCCGGCGTTCAGCATGCAAACCGAGCATGTCCCGCAGATGGACGATTCCTACCTGTTCGACCACGACACGACGATGGCGATCCTCGCCGGCTTCGCGCACAACCGACGCGTCATGGTCCAGGGCTATCACGGCACCGGCAAGTCGACCCATATCGAGCAGGTCGCGGCGCGCCTCAACTGGCCCTGCATCCGCGTCAATCTCGACAGCCACATTTCCCGTATCGACCTGATCGGCAAGGACGCGATCGTGCTGCGAGACGGCAAGCAGATCACCGAATTCCGCGAAGGCATCCTGCCGTGGGCGCTGCAGAACCCGGCCGCCCTGGTGTTCGACGAATACGACGCCGGCCGCGCCGACGTGATGTTCGTGATCCAGCGCGTGCTCGAGGTCGAGGGCAAGCTCACCCTGCTCGACCAGAACAAGGTGATCCGCCCGCACCCGTCGTTCCGCCTGTTCTCGACCGCCAACACGGTCGGTCTCGGCGACACGACCGGCCTTTATCACGGCACGCAGCAGATCAACCAGGGCCAGATGGACCGCTGGTCGATCGTGACGACGCTGAACTACCTGCCGCACGACCAGGAAGTGAACATCGTCATCGCCAAGACACCGACCTACGACAATGATGAAGGCCGCAAGATCGTCTCCGCCATGGTGGCGCTGGCCGATCTCACCCGTGCGGGCTTCATCGCCGGCGACATCTCGACCGTGATGTCGCCGCGCACCGTGATCACCTGGGCCGAGAACGCGCGCATCTTCAGCGGCGACATCGGCTTTGCCTTCCGTCTCACCTTCCTCAACAAGTGCGACGAGGTCGAGCGCACCACCTTGGCCGAGTACTACCAGCGCTGCTTCGGCAAGGAACTGCCGGCAAGCAGTGGCAAGGGCGGCAAGCTGCACTAGGACCGGGAAGAGGGCCGAATGGCCAAGGATTCGACGCCACTCGAGGAATTCCGGCGCGTCACGGCTACCACCATGCGGGCGGTGGCGCGCAAGGAAGTGAATGTCTCGTTCGTGCCCGACGGCGGCTCGCTGCTGGGCAGCGAGGCGCGCATCACCGTGCCGGCGCGCGACTTGCCGGTCGAGGACGTGAGCCGTGTCCGCGGCGAGGCCGATTCGATGGCCCTGAAGCTGCGCCACCACGACCGCAAGACACATCTCCGCCGTGTGCCGCGCGGCGAGACGGCGCGCGCGATCTTCGAGGCGGTCGAGCAGGTCCGCGTCGAGGCCCTGGGGGCCCGCCGCATGACCGGCGTCGCCGACAATCTCTCGGCGCTGTGGCGCCAGCGCTCCGATCAGCGCGGCCATGCCCGCATCAAATCCAAGGACGATGCGCCGATCGCCGACGTGATCAGCCTGATCGCCCGAGAGCAGCTCCTGGGCGCCCAGCCGCCCGAATCGGCCAAGGCGATGGTCGACCTGTGGCGCGCCGACATCGAATCGGCGGCCGGACGCGACTTCCAGAAGCTGAAGGAAGCGCTCGGCAACCAGGAAGCCTTCGCCCGGGCCGCGCGCCAGCTCATCCGCGACCTCAAGCTCGGCGACGAATCGGCCGACCTGCAGGACGACGACAACGAGGACTCGCAGGACCAGGAGAACGCCGACGGCCAGTCGAACGAGACCGGCGACGACAACAGCGATTCCAGCGAGACCCAGGGCTACGGCGCCCAGGGCGAGGAAACCGAGGACGCCTCCGAGCAGGAAGACGCCTCCGAGACCGCCGCCGACCAGGCCCAGACCGAGATGCAGATGGGCTCGGGCGACGAGGAGGAGCCGGGCCGCGCCGAGCGTCCGTGGCTGCCGCCGGGTGCGCTCTCCAACGAGCCGCTGGGCCAGCAGTATCATGCCTACACGGTCAAGTTCGACGAGATCGTCGATGCCGACCAGCTCTGCGACGCCGAGGAACTGGGCCGCCTGCGCAACCATCTCGACCAGCAGCTCGCGCATCTCCAGGGCGTGATCGGCAAACTCGCCAACCGCCTGCAGCGCCGCCTGATGGCGCAGCAGAACCGCTCGTGGGAGTTCGACCTCGACGAGGGCACGCTCGATGCCGCGCGTCTCGCCCGCATCGTCGCCAACCCGATGCATTCGCTGTCCTTCAAGAAGGAAAAGGACACCAATTTCCGCGACACCGTGGTGTCGCTGCTGATCGACAATTCAGGCTCGATGCGCGGGCGGCCGATCACGGTGGCGGCCATGAGCGCCGACATCCTCGCCCGCACGCTCGAGCGCTGCGGCGTCAAGGTCGAGATCCTGGGCTTCACGACGCGCGCCTGGAAGGGCGGCCAGAGCCGCGAGCAGTGGCTCGCCGCGGGCAAGCCCGCCAACCCGGGCCGCCTCAACGACCTGCGCCATATCGTCTACAAGCCGGCAGATGCGCCGTGGCGGCGCGCCCGCAAGAACCTCGGCCTGATGCTGCGCGAGGGCATCCTCAAGGAGAACATCGACGGTGAGGCGCTGTTGTGGGCACACAACCGCCTGCTGCCGCGGCCCGAAGAGCGCAAGATCATGATGGTGATCTCCGACGGCGCGCCGGTCGACGATTCGACGCTGTCGGTCAACCCCGGCAACTATCTCGAGCGGCACCTGCGCGACGTCATCGACTGGATCGAGACGCGCTCGCCGGTCGAACTCGTCGCCATCGGCATCGGCCACGACGTCACCCGCTATTACCGCAAGGCCGTCACCATCGTCGACGCCGACCAGCTCGGCGGCACGATGATGGAACAGCTCGCCTCGCTGTTCGACGAGGACGACAAGAAGGAAGCCAGGGCCATGCGCGGTCGCGGCGGCGCCAAGGCTGCCGGCGGCGGCAAGGCCAGTGGTGGCAAGGCCAGCGGCGGCAAGACGGGCGGCACCAAGACGGGCCGGCGCGCCGCCTGATTCCGCGGCTGATTCCAGTGGCCGTCCGACTTCTTCTCTTCATCGGCTG
Source organism: Reyranella massiliensis 521 (assembly GCA_945860205.1). GTDB lineage: Bacteria > Pseudomonadota > Alphaproteobacteria > Reyranellales > Reyranellaceae > Reyranella > Reyranella massiliensis_B. The sequence goes on from CAMARK010000004.1 coordinate 61,176, forward strand.
CCTGCTCGTCGCATCCTGCGGCGGTGGTTCGCCACCGCCGGCCAGCGCGCAGGAACAATCGATCGAGATCAAGAACGTGTCGCAGCCATTCAAGCTCGACGAGCCCGCGGCCACGCGAATCGACCGTCTGATCTGGCGCGGCGGCATCATCATGACGGTCAATACGCCTCATTTCGGTGGCTGGTCGGATCTCCACGTGGCGGCCGACGGTCGCAGCCTGACGTCGATCTCCGACGAAGGCGCCTGGCTCACCGCGACCATCGACTACGATTCGAAAGGCGATCTGTTGGGCCTCAGCGCCGGCCGGATCGGCCAGCTCCGCGGCCTCGACGGCAAGCTGATCGCCACCAAGGCGGAAGCCGACGCCGAGGGCATGACCCGCCTGCCCGACGGCTCGTGGCTGGTGTCGTTCGAGCGCCGCCATCGGCTGTGGCGCTATCGGACGCTCCTCGACACACCCATGCCGGAGGAAGGTCCCGCCGACATCGGCCGGCAGCCCGCCAACGGCGGCATCGAGTCCTTGATCGCGCTGGCCGATGGCCGCGTCATTGCCATCAGCGAGGAATACAGCCTGCGCCCGGGCTCGGTGGTGGGCTGGATCGGCGAGCCGGCGGCCGGCGGCTATGTCTGGCATGCGTTCGACTATGCGACGACGCCGGATTTCAAGCCGACCGCGATCACGCTGCTGCCGGACGGATCGCTTGCCACGATCGAGCGGGCCTTCGACATGGTGCGCGGCGTGCGTTGCCGCGTGATGCGGTTCGACGCCGCCCAGCTGAAGCCGGGCGCCACCGTGCGGGCCGAGGAACTGGCCCGGCTCGCGTCGCCCTATGCGGTCGACAATCTGGAAGGGATAGCCGCGACCAAGGGCGCGCGCGGCGAGACGCTGCTGTGGCTGATCTCGGACGACAACTTCAATCCGCTTCAGCGCAATATTCTGCTGCTGTTCGAACTGGCGCCGTAGGCGCCTCGACGAAGAAGGTCCCTCGCCTGTCGGCTCGGGATGGCGGCTTTAAGCCGCCAACTTCTTCGCGTCCTTCTTGGCCTTGGCCGTAACGACCCGGCGCTTCAGCACCGTCATCTCGGGGCTGAGCTTGCTGTTGTTGGTGCCGAGCAGGTAGGCGTCGATGCCGCCATTGTGCTCGATGGTCTTGACGCCGCGCGGGGTCAGCCGCAGCCGCACCGTATGGCCGAGCACATCGGACAGGACCGAAGCGACCTGCAGGTTGGACATGAACCGGCGCCGGGTCTTGTTGTTGGCGTGGCTCACATTGTTGCCGTACTGCACGGACTTGCCCGAAAGGGCGCAACGACGGGGCATGGCGACTTCCACTAAAAAACGATCCCGCCGGATAGGCGGGAAGGCCGGCTTTTTACGGGCCCGGAGGGGGCCGCGTCAAGCGAACCAGTCGACCACCCGGTCGCTGATATCCTCGACCATATCCTCGGAAATCACCCGTCCCCGGGCCGAAATGCCGGCCTGGTGCACGGTTTCGGGGTCACCGGAGATCAGGGGGTGCCACCAATAGAGGTCCTGCCCCAGGTGGACCAGCCGGTAGCCACAGGTCTTGGGCAGCCAATCCATCTTCGCCACCACCTTTGGTGTGAGCTGGATGCAGTCCGGGACGATCTTCTTGCGGTTCTTGTAGTCCTTGCAACGCGCCGTCTTGGGGTCGAGCAGCTTGCAGCAGGTATCGGTCTGGGCGAGTTCGCCGGTGCCCTCGTATTCGAGCTTGTTGACGCAGCACATGCCGCAGCCGTCGCAGAGGGATTCCCACTCCTGTTTGGACATCCGGGCCAGCGACTTGCGCTTCCAGAACGGCAATTCGCTGGCGGCAGCGGCCAGACGGGCCTGTTTGAGGAAGGATTTAGCGCCCATGGAAAGCTTCTAGCATCCGCCGTGCCGCCACGGCAGGGGTCGCCCGGCCGGCCTCGACCTCCCGCTCCAGCCCGCCGACCAGGCGCTTCACCTCGGGATGGCGGCGCAGCTCGGCCAGCAGGGTCTCGCCGACCTCACTCCACATCCAGGCGCGCGCCTGTTCGGCACGGCGCCGAAAGATGCCCTTTTCGCCCACCGCCACCCTGAAGCGTTCGACCGTTTCCCAGATCTCGATCACGCCCTCGCCGGTCTGCGCCGAGCAGGTCTGGACTTCGGGCGTCCAGCCGGCAGTCGGCGAGCGCAACATGCGTAGCGCGTGCTGATAGTCGGCGGCCGAGCGTTTGGCCATGGTCTTGAGGTCGCCGTCGGCCTTGTTGACCACGATCAGGTCGGCCAGTTCGATGACGCCGCGCTTGATGCCCTGCAGGTCGTCGCCGCCCCCCGGCAGCAGCAGCACGACGAACATGTCGACCATGTCGGACACCGCCGTCTCGGACTGGCCAACGCCCACCGTCTCGACGAGCACGGTGTCGAAGCCCGCGGCTTCGACCAGCAGCATCGCCTCGCGCGTGCGCCGCGCGACGCCGCCCAGGGTGGCGCCGGCCGGCGACGGCCGGATGAAGGCGGTATGCCGGCGCGAGAGCTCTTCCATGCGCGTCTTGTCACCCAGGATCGAGCCGCCGCCGCGCTTGGAGGACGGATCGATCGCCAGCACCGCCAGCGACCGGCCGCGTTCCAGCAGGGAGAGTCCAAAGCGCTCGATCAGGGTCGACTTGCCGACGCCGGGCACGCCGGTGATGCCGAGCCGCACCGACTTGCCGCTGTGCGGCAACACCGCTGCCAGAAGCGCATCGGCGCGCGTGCGATGGTCGCTGCGCGTCGATTCGATGAGGGTGATCGCCTGGGCGAGCGCCCTCCGATCGCCGGCCAGCAGGGGTGCCAGAAGCGGATCGACGGAGTCTTCGGTCTTGGCGGCCGTGGCACTCATTTGCCTGCAGAATTATCAGCCGCGACGGCTAAGCGCCAGCAAGGCGCCCACGGTTGCCGCGAAATAGAAGACGGCGAGCGTCCAGCCGAGGCCAGGGTCGCCGATCGCGTCCATCGCCGCGCCCACGATCGGACGGCCGACCATGCCACCCAGGATATAGAGCATGCTGAAGGCGGTGTTGGCGCGGGCGATGTCACCGCCGTTGAAGTGCTGCCCGAGCAGCGCCAGCCCCACCGGATAGATCGCAAAGGAAATGCCGCCCCACAGCAGCACGACGCCGATGATAGCTGGCGACTGTGCCGGCACCATCGGCAGCAAGCCGACGAGCACGGCGCTGGCCAGGGTACAGCCGGCCAGCACGGCGCGGCGGTCGTAGTGATCGGCCAGCCAGCCGATCGGCCATTGCAGGATGACGTTGCCCAGCACGAAAGCCGATAGCCAGAGCGCACCGGTCTCGGCCGAGACGCCGGCGCCGACCGCATAGACCGGCAGTAAGCTGAACGCGACCTGCTCGCCCAGGCCGCAGACGAAGCCCGCGAACATGGCAAGCGGGACCGCCAGCACGACGATGGTGAAGCCGCTGTCGGCCGTATGCTCGATGGCCGGTGCGCTCTTCCAGTAGGGCAGCAGCGGCACCGCCACCAGCAAGGCCAGCGCCGCACAGGTCAGGAACGGCGCCGGTCCATAGACACCCGTCACCTGCAGCACCAGCGGACCCAACGCGAGGCCCAGCGCCACCAGCATCGCGTAGAGACCCATGACGCGGCCGCGGCGTTTCTCCTCGACCACGACATTCATCCAGATCTCGCTCACCACCCACGGCACGCCGCCGGTGATGCCGTGCAGCAAGCTGAGCATGAACCACGCCACGGGGCTGCTGGTGAGCGTGTAGGCGACCGTGACGGCCGAGCCCGTCACGACGGAAACGACAATGAGCGGGACGGCGCCGAACCGCGCCGCCAACTGCGGAATGCGCGTGCCGAAAGCCAGCATGCCGATGCCCCAGGCGGCGGCGACGATGCCGATGGTGAGCTTGTCCGCGCCTTGGCGTTCCAGCGCCAGTGGCACCAGCGGCAAGGCAACACCCGCCTGCAGGCCGATGGCGGCGCAGGCGAGGAAGACCGGCAGCAGTGCGCGCCAGGGATTCTCGACGGCGCTAGTCGGCGACACGCAGATGGCCTTCGCCACGGAACGACGGTGGCTCCTCGACTTTATGCTCGGCCAGGTGTTCAGCTTCTGCGGCGGCTTCCTGCTGCCGGCTCCACATGTCGGCATAGAGGCCGTCCAGGGCCAGCAGATCGCCATGGCGGCCGCGCTCGACGACGCGGCCGCGGTCGAGCACCACGATCTCGTCGGCGTTGATGACGGTCGACAGCCGGTGGGCGATCACCACCGTGGTGCGGCCCCGGCTGACCTCTTCCAGCGAGCGCTGGATCTCCTGCTCGGTGCGGGTGTCGAGGGCACTGGTCGCCTCGTCGAACAGCAGGATCCGCGGGTTCTTGAGGATGGTGCGAGCGATTGCTACGCGCTGCTTCTCGCCGCCCGAGAGTTTCAGGCCGCGCTCGCCCACCGTGGCGTCGTAACCCTGCGGCAGCGCCACGATGAAATCGTGGATCCGCGCCAGGCGGGCGGCCTGCTCGACCTCCTCGCGGCTGGCTTCAGGGCGGCCGTAGGCGATGTTGTAGTAGATGGTGTCGTTGAACAGCACTGTATCCTGCGGCACCACCCCGATCGCCGCCCGCAGGCTTGCCTGCTGCACCTCGCGGATGTCCTGGCCGTCGATCTTCACGGTGCCGGCCGCCACGTCATAGAAACGGAAGAGGATGCGCGAGACCGTCGACTTTCCGGCGCCGCTTGAGCCTACGATCGCCACGGTGTTTCCGGCCGGCACGCGAAAGCTCACATTGTGCAGGATCGGCCGCGCCTTCTCGTAATGGAAGTCGACATGATCGAACACGATCTCGCCGCCGGTGACGGCGAGCGCCGGTGCACCCGGCCGGTCGGCGATTTCGGCATCGACGTCGAGCAGGCCGAACATCTTCTCCATGTTCACCAGTGCGCTCCTGATCTCGCGATAGGCGAAGCCCAGCATGTTGAGCGGCACGTAGAGCTGGATCAGGAAGGCGTTCACCGCCACGAAATCGCCGAGCGTCATCGTGCCGTGGATGACGCCGTAGCCGGCCATGGACATGACTGCCACCAGGCCGACCGCGATGATCGCGCCCTGGCCGATGTTCAGCAGCGACAAGGTCCGGCTCGAGCGGATCGCCGCCGTCTCGTAGCGCCGTCGGCCGACGTCGTAGCGTCGCGCCTCGTGGGGCTCGTTGCCGAAGTACTTGACCGTCTCGTAGTTCAGCAGGCTGTCGATGGCCTTGGCGTTGGCATCGGTGTCGGCATCGTTCATTCGGCGCACGAACTTGATGCGCCATTCCGACAGCACGACCGAGAACAGGATGTAGGTCGTGACGGCGCCCAGCGTGACGGCCATGAAGCGCCAGTCGTAGAGGGTCCACAGGATGCCGCTCACCAGGACGATCTCGAACAGGGTCGGCAGGATGTTGAAGGTGGTGAAGCGGATCAGGAACTCCATGCCCTGCGTGCCGCGCTCGATGACCCGGCTGAGCCCGCCGGTCTGGCGTTCGAGGTGGTATCGCAGAGACAGTGCATGGAGATGCCGAAAGACCTCCAGGGCGAGGTTGCGAATCGCTCGCTGCGACACCGGCGCAAAAATGGCATCGCGGACCTCGCCGAAAGCCTGGGCGAGGACACGCGCGACGCCATAGGCCAGGATCAGGGCGATCGGCACCGCGACGGCCTGGGCCGCAGGCTCCCCCAGCGCGTCGACAGCGTGCTTGTAGAGGATCGGGACGTAGACGTTGGTGACCTTGGCCAGAACCAGCAGCACCATGGCAATCACGACGCGGACGCGCAGCCCGATTTCACCCTTTGGCCACAAATGGCGGCCCATGATGGCGATCACCGCCCAGGTACGCGAGGCGCCCATCTCGGGAGCGCGATCGTTGGCGGGAGGCGACATGGTCGGAAAAATGCCTTTTCTGGCGCGCAAGTTGTGTGGCGGAGGGGGCGTGGGCCTTCTATCGTGCCGGTGACCTTGAAGTAAGCCCCCTGTAGAGAGGGATTTCATGAGTTTTCGTAGGGCCTTGATCACGTTTGCCTTGAGCGTGAGCGTCCCCTTGACCGTAAGCGTCCCGGCGGCACTCGCCCAGGACGCTCGACAGGTCGACATCGGATACGAGATTACGTTCGCCGGCTTCGCCGGCTTCCGCATCGACGTCACCGCGCGCTTCGACGGTGCGAGCTACGACGTCGAGAGCCGCACCTTCAAGGAAGGGATGCTGCGGGCCGTCACCATGCACTACGACGGGCGCAACCGGGCATGGGGTGGCTTTTCACCCCAGGGCGCCCAGCCGAGCGCCGGCTCGCTGTCGATCATCGTGGGCGACAAGCCGCGCACCTGGGTCGCGCAATACGGTGCCGGCGGCACGATGAGCGAGAAGCACAGCCCCGACTGGAAACCGCCGCCGCAGCATGTGATTCCCGAGGACCAGCGCACCGGCTCGCTCGATCCGCTATCGGCGGCGCTCACTGTGGGTCTCGCCGGCGATGCAGCGTGTGATCGCACCGTGCCTAGCAACGACGGCAAGCGACGGATCGACATCATGATCCGCAAGATCGGCATGGAGTCCCCGGCCGCGGCAGGTGTGCCGACCGCGAAGGGCGATCTTCTGGTGTGCGAGATCTATACCAAACGCGTCGCTGGTGAATTCGAGGACGCGCCGAAAGAAGCCGAGACCAAGCGCGAGCAGCCGATGAAAATCTGGCTCGCCAGATTCGACAATTCGCAAGTGAGGTATCCCGCCAAGCTCGAGGCCAGCACCGGCTTCGGTACGATCCGCGGCAAGGTCCTGTGGTTCCGCGAGCGTCCGATGACGCCGCAGGAAAGCCAGGCGATGAGGCGTTAGGTCAGGCTGCGCGCTTCTGGCTGCGCTGGCGCAGGATGCCGAGGATTTCGGCGGCGGCGGCGGGAATGTTGGTGCCCGGGCCGTAGATCGCGGCGACGCCGATCTTCTTCAGGAAGTCGTAGTCCTGGGCGGGAATGACGCCGCCCACGATCACCATCACTTCGGCGCCGCCCTGCTTGGCCAGTTCGTCGATCAGCTGCGGCACCAACGTCTTGTGGCCCGCCGCCTGGCTCGACACGCCGATGACGTGCACGTCGTTCTCGATCGCCGCGCGCGCCGCTTCCTGCGGCGTCTGGAACAACGGGCCGATGTCGACGTCGAAGCCCAGATCGGCAAACGCCGTGGCGATCACCTTGGCGCCGCGATCGTGGCCGTCCTGGCCCATCTTCACGACCATCAGACGCGGCCGGCGGCCTTCTTCCTCGGCGAAGGCCGCGATATCGGTGCGGATGCGGTCCAGCCCCTGGTCACCCTCCCATTCGCCGACATAGACGCCGGAGATCGAGCGCACGGTGGCCTGGTAGCGACCATAGACGCCCTCGAGCGCCGATGAGATCTCTCCCACCGTGGCACGCGCGCGCGTCGCTTCGATCGCCAGGCTCAACAGATTGCCGGTGCCGTTGCGCGCCGCATCGCCCAGCGCCTTCAGGGTGGCGACGCACTTGGCCTCGTCGCGGCTCTTGCGGATATTGTCCAGCCGCGTGACCTGCGATTCGCGGACCACATCGTTGTCGATGTCCATGACCTCGACCGTGGTACCGTCCTTGGGCTGGAACTTGTTCACGCCCACGATCACTTCCTCGCCGCGGTCGATGCGGGCCTGGCGGCGTGCCGAGGCCTCCTCGATGCGCATCTTGGGCATGCCGGCTTCGACCGCCTTGGTCATGCCGCCCAGCGCCTCGACCTCGGCAATCAGCTTGCGCGCCTCGGCGATCAGGCTCGCCGTCAGCGATTCGACGTAATAGCTGCCGGCCAGCGGGTCGATGACATTGGTGACGCCGGTCTCATGCTGGAGGATGAGCTGGGTGTTGCGCGCGATGCGCGAGGACGTGGGCGTCGGCAGTGCGATCGCCTCGTCGAAGGAATTGGTGTGCAGCGACTGGGTGCCGCCCAATACCGCCGCCATCGCCTCGTAGGCGGTGCGGATCACGTTGTTGTAGGGGTCCTGCTCGGTGAGCGACACGCCCGAGGTCTGGCAATGGGTGCGTAGCGACAGCGAATCGGCCTTCTTGGGCTCGAACGGTTTGACCAGCTCGGCCCACAGGAAGCGTGCGGCCCGGAGCTTTGCCACTTCCATGAAGAAATTCATGCCGATGCAGAAAAAGAACGAAAGCCTGGGCGCGAAGGCGTCGATGTCGAGGCCCTTGGCCTTGGCGGCACGGACATACTCGAGACCGTCGGCCAGGGTGAAGGCCAGCTCCTGGACCAGTGTCGAACCCGCCTCCTGCATGTGATAGCCGGAGATCGAGATCGAGTTGAACTTCGGCATGTACTTGGCCGTGTGCTCGATGATGTCGGCCACGATCCGCATCGAAGGTCCGGGCGGATAGATGTAGGTGTTCCGGACCATGAACTCCTTGAGGATGTCGTTCTGGATCGTGCCGGAGAGCTTGTCCTGCGACACACCCTGTTCCTCGGCCGCCACGATGTAGCCGGCCAGCACCGGCAGCACGGCGCCGTTCATGGTCATCGACACGCTCATTTTGTCGAGCGGGATGCCGTTGAACAGGATCTTCATGTCCTCGACGGAATCGATCGCGACACCGGCCTTGCCGACGTCGCCCACCACGCGAGGATGGTCGGAATCGTAGCCGCGGTGGGTGGCGAGATCGAACGCCACCGAAAGGCCCATCTGGCCGGCCGCGAGATTGGCGCGATAGAACTTGTTGCTCTCCTCGGCGGTCGAGAAGCCGGCGTACTGGCGGACCGTCCACGGACGGCCGGCATACATCGTGGCCTTGGGGCCCCGGGTGAAGGGGGGGAAGCCCGGCAGTGAGCCCCCCAACTCCGAGCCCATCGTCTCGAGCTGCTCCAGGTCGGCGGCCGTATAGAGCGGCTTCACCGCGATGCCCTCGGGGGTCATCCAGGTGAGGTCGTCCAAGGGCCGCTCGCGCAGTTCCTTGGCAGCGAGCTTTTCCCAGTCGGCGAGGGTCTTGTTCGGAAAATCGGCCATTGCCCGATATTTTTAACGCAAACCCAGGCCTTTGCCCATCCCGCGGACGCGGAAGCTAATCGTTGGCCAGGATCGTGTTTCGCACCAAGGGATAGATCTGGCTGGCCCAGCGGCGGCCGCTGAACACGCCGTAGTGGCCGACACCGGCCTGCATATAGTGTTTCTTGCGATAGGGCCGCAGGCTGGAACAGAGATCGTGGGCCGCCACGGTCTGGCCGATGGCGCAGATATCGTCGCGCTCGCCCTCGATCGTGAACAGGGCGGTGCGCCGGATCGCTTTGGGATTGACCCGCCTGCCCTTCCAGTCGAGTTCACCCTTGGCGAGGCGATGCTCCTGGAACACCCACTGCACGGTCTCGAGGTAGAACTCCGACGCCATGTCGAGCACGGCGAAATATTCGTCGTAGAAGGTTTTTATGGTGGCGGCCTGTTCAACCTCGCCCTTGGCCAGGTGCTTGTAGAGATCGACCTGCGCTTTGATGTGCCGCTCGGCGTTCATGCTCATGAAGGCGGTGAGCTGGACGAAGCCAGGATAGACGCGGCGCATGGCGCCGGGATAGCGCAGCGGCACGCGGTGGATCAGGTTCTGCTCGAACCAGCTGATCGGCTTGCCCATCGCCAGCTCGTTCACCTTGGTCGGGCTGACGCGGGTGTCGATGGGACCGGCCATCAAGGTCATGCTGCGCGGCTGGGCGGGATTGTCGTCCTCGGCCATGACCGCCGCCGCCGCCAAAGTCTGGACGCAGGGCTGGCACACGGCGATGACATGGGCGCCCGGCCCCATCGTCTCCAGGAACTTGATCAGGTGTTCGACATATTCGTCGAAGCCGAAGCGGCCGTTCCACAGGCCGACGTCGCGGGCATTGGCCCAGTCGGTGATATGGACGTCGTGCTCGGGCAGCAGGACCCGCACCGTGTCGCGCAGCAGGGTCGCGAAATGCCCGGAAAGCGGCGCCACCAGCAACACCCTGGGCTGCGGCGGGATGCCCGGCTTGGCGAAACGCAGCAGGGTGCCGAAGGGGGTGGCGAGCACCTCTTCCTCCTGCACCGGCACGACCCGATTGCCGACCGTGACCTCGTCGATGCCGAAGGACGGCCGGCGGTGGCTGAGGGTGGCCCGGCTCATCATCTCGCAGAGCGCGCCGGCGGCCCGCCAGCTTTCCCGGGTCTCCGCCCCCCAGCTTCCCCGGGCCTCCGGCCCACTGCCCGCCAGGGTCTGCCCCGTGGCCGTCGCCCACGCCCGCATCGGCAGCATCATGTCGGCGGCGGACTGGTAGAGCGCATACAGCATGAGGGCGACCGGCTCGGAAATTGCACACACAACGCCTGTGACACAGACAGAACCCGCCGAATCGAGAGGGTTGGCGCCCATGGCCGAGGCTTCGCTCACCGTCAGTAGCAAGAACTATTCCTCTTGGTCGCTGCGCGGCTTTCTTCTCTGCCGGATGGCCGGCCTGGACTTCGCTGAGCGGCTGGCGCCGATCGACGATCCGGCGACCCGGGCCGAGCTTTTGCTGCTGTCGCCGTCCTTTCTAGTGCCCTGCCTAGAACATGGGCAGGTGAAGGTCTGGGACACGCTGGCGATCGGCGAATACCTGAACGAGATCAAACCCGAGGCGAACCTGCTGCCGGCCGATCCGGTGGCGCGGGCCCATTGCCGGGCAATTTGCGGCGAAATGCATTCGGGCTTCGCCAACCTGCGCTCGGCGCTGCCGATGAACCTTAAGGCGCGGCACGACAGCTTCAAGGTGTGGGCCGGCGCCCAGGCCGACATCGAGCGGGTGATCGCGATCTGGCAGGAGTGCCTGAAAACCTACGGCGGGCCTTATCTTTTTGGCAAAACGCCCACGACCGCCGATGCCATGTACGCGCCGGTATGCGCACGCTTCATCACCTACGACGTGAAGCTCGACCCGGTGTCGGCCGCCTACCGCGACCTGATGCTGCGGTTTCCGGCCATGCTGGAATGGACGGCGGCGGCCAAGTCGGAGCCGGAGGAAGTCGAGGAGCTGGACGTTGAATTCTGAGAGTGAATTCTAGGATCCGGCCGCGCGGCGCAGGACGAGTTCGACGCGGCCGACGCGGAGACCCCATTTGCCGACCGTCGCGCGGTTGATCAGCGAGCCGTCATCACGCAACGCCAGCACGTCGGAGAAATCGACGGTCCAGCCGCCCAACATGACCGAATACTCGAGCCGCACGACCTTATTCTCGGTCCAGGCGCGCGCCTTGCCGACGACATCCTCGCGCGTGCCGGCATAGACGCCCGGGCTTGTGCGCTCCAGCCGCCAGGTCTTGCGGTCCTTCTCGCCGTCGGCGTAGGCGAAATCCTCGACCAGGGTGAGCGTGCGGCCATCCCAGGAGCCCTCGATCACGACGCTGAAGCGCCGTTCCGAACCGGTCCAGCTGTTGGTGAACACACCCTCGCCGACCGTGCGGCCGGGAAAGAAGGTTTCCAGCACCAGCGGCGGCGCCGCGGCGGCAGCCGGGGTCTCCGGCGGCGATGCACAGGCACTGAGGAGAGAGGCGATAAGACCGACGGCGGCGATGCGTGATGTAGACATATGCCTTGTACGCAAGCCGCGGCGCCCGGATCACCCTTGTCGGCGACGCGGCTGCCGCGCAGACTTCGGCAAAAGAACCGGAGGAAACCAATGTCGATCACCCGCCGCGGCGCGCTTGCTGGCCTGACCGGTCTCGCCGCTCTGCCCGCGTTCGAGGCGCGGGCCCAGGCGCCCTTCCCCAGCAAGCCGCTCACCCTGGTCGTGCCGTTCCCGGCGGGCGGTCCGGCCGACATCTTTGGCCGCAACCTCGCGCAGGCGATGAGCCCGCACCTCGGCCAGCCGGTGCTGGTCGAGAACAAGAGCGGCGCGGCCGGCGTCACAGGCGTCGACTTCGTCGCCAAGGCCGGCAGCGACGCCCATGTGATGGGCCTGATGAGCGCCAGCGCCGGCGCCATCATGCAGAACCTGATGCCCAAGATGCCCTACGACCCGGCCAAGGACATCGCGCCGATCGTGCTGGTGGTGCGCGTGCAGGAGATCCTGGCGATCAACACCAAGCTCGGCATCAATGACCTCAAGACTTTCATCGCCCATGCCAAGGCCAATCCCGGCAAGGTGAGCTGCGGCTCGGCCGGCACCGGCGGCATCACCCATCTCGCCATCGAACTTTTCAAGCGCGAGACGGGCACCGACCTGCTGCACGTGCCCTATCGCGGCGCAGCGCCCGCCACCAACGATCTTCTGGCCGGCACCGTCGACACGGTGCTGCTCGACATATCGGTACTGCTGCCGCACATCCGCGCCGGCACGGTGAAGCCGCTGGCCGTGACCTCGGACACAAGGGCGCCGCTGCTGCCCGACGTGCCGACCATGCGCGAGATGGGCTTCCCCAAAGTGAATTCCGACAACTGGTACGCGCTGATATCGCCAGGCAACGCGAGCCTGGAGCACCGCCAGAAGATCTTCGCGGCCGCCAGTGCGGCGCTGAAATCAAAGGAGGTGATCGACGCCTATGCCGCCGTAGGCGGCGTGGTAGGCGGCGGCACCTCGGCCGAACTCGCGGCCTTCCTGCGCGAGGAAAACGCGAAATGGGCGGCCGTCATCAAGGGCGCCGCCGTCAAATTGGAATAGCCAAACTGGAGTAGCCAGAAATGCTCGATGCCGAAGCCCGCAACCTGCTCGACCTGATGGACGCCGCCACCAAGGCCGGCCGGCCCAAGCTCGAAACCCTGCCGCACGCGGTCGGCCGCAAGGCGGTCGACAAGATGTCGGAGGAAGGCGAGGGCGAGCCGCCTGAAGTAGCCGACGTGGCCGACGGCGGCTTCGCGGGACCGGCGAGCGAGATCCGGTTCAGGCGCTACAGACCAATAGGTGCAAAGGCCGGGCTGCTGCCGACGCTGATCTATTATCACGGCGGCGGGTTCGTGATCGGCAATATTGAAACACACGATTCGACCTGCCGGCGGCTGGCGAACAAGAGCCGCTGCCAGGTGATTTCGATCGACTATCGCCTGGCGCCCGAGCATCCCTTCCCCGCCCCGATCGACGACGGCGTCGCGGCGTTCAGGCACATCCGGGACAACGCCGAATCGTTCGGCGTCGACGCGGCGCGCATCGCCGTCGGCGGCGACTCGGCGGGCGGCGCGATGGCCGCGGTGGTGTGCCAGCTTTGCCGGGATGCCAAGGAGACGGGGCCGGCGTTCCAGATGCTGATCTATCCGGCGACCGACAGCAGCCAGGAGAGCGCCTCGCGCAAGGCGTTTGCGGAGGGGTATTTCCTCTCCGGGCCGCTGATGACGTGGTTCTGGGAGGCCTATGTGCCGGACGAGGACACCGACCTCGCCGACCTCCGCCTCTCGCCGCTGCTGGCCAAGGACTTCACCGGCCTGCCGCCGGCCTTCGTGCTGACCGCCGGCTACGACCCGCTGCGCGACGAGGGCCGGGCCTATGCCGACAGGCTCATCGATGCCGGGGTGAAGACGACCTACGTGAACTACCCCGGCACCATCCACGGCTTCTTCTCGATGACCCGGTTCTTGAGCCAGGGGCTCAAGGCCAACGACGAGGCGGCGGCGGTCCTGGGCGCTTTCATGGACAAAGTCTGACACTGACTGTGCGTGTTTGTGCTTTCTTGTTCTTAGTTGTTCGGAAGTGTCCGGACGAACCTGACCGGATCGGCGAAGCCTTTTAGCGCTACGCTTTCCTCGCGTTTCGGGACATTGGCCAACACGGCTTGCACCGCCGGATCGTCGGCCACGGCGCGGCTCAGCACCACGTCGCCGCCCTCGCTCTGGCCCTGCAACCTCGCGGCCATGTTCACGGTGGAGCCGAAGTAATCCAGCCGGTCGTTGAGCGTCACGACCACGCTGGGGCCCATGTGGACGCCGAGCTTCAGCTCCAGATCGTGGTCGGCGATGGCGGCCTGCATGGCGAGCGCCGCGCGGACCGCATGGGCGGGATCGCCGAACGAGGCCATGACGGCGTCGCCGATGGTTTTTACCACGGCGCCATCGTGGTCGCGCACGACCCCGGCCATCAGGGCGAAGTGATCGCGCACGATATTGTAGGCCTGGGCATCGCCCACCTTCTCGTAGAGCGCGGTGGAGCCGCGCAGGTCGGAGAAGAGCAGCGCCACCTGGCTCACCCCCGCCTCGTCGCCCGGCCGCAGGGTGGCGGCGGCAAAGAGATCGCGGAAAACCTGGAGCGAGATCACCTCCGGCGCCGTCAGCGCGTCGCGGGTCCAGGTGCGGTCCTCGATCAGCACCGCCAGCTCGAAGCCCGCCTCGTTCACGAACTCGCGGCCGCCCACGGCCTCGACGCCCGAAGCGCCGATGCGGGCGCCGGGGAAAATTCCGCCTCTATGGTCGACATCGACGAACGCGCCGGGATGGAGCGTGCGGACGCGATAGCTGCCCGCCGGCAGGTCCACCTCCACGCTCCGCGCCTCGCCCGGCGCGAGCAGCAACTGCACCGCCACATGCGGCGTCGCCATCGGACCGCTCAAGCAAAAGCCGCCGGCCAGGAGCGGCCGCACCGTGGGCGCCGGCGCGAACGACAGTTCGACGTTCTTCTCGAAATCGCGGTCGTAGTCGATGTTGCACGAGGGGCAATGCGCGCCCCGCGGCAGCTCGCTCAAGGCCGAGGCACTGGCCTTCGGTCCGCGGCAGTTGGTGCAGAGCAGGTCCCATTTCATGGTCAACAGCCCGGCGCGGACGCCGGCCAGGCAGGCCTCGACCGCCGGCCGCACCGCCACCTTGAACTGGCGCGCCAGCAGCTTGGGTTTCAGGTGCGCGAGATCGGACGCCATGCCGGTGAGCACCACATCGGCCAGCCGCCCGCCCAGCCCGTTGCCGTAGGGGCCGCGATCGATCTCCGCCGCCATCGCCGCCGCCCGCTCGCGCGCACCCTCCGGCAGCTCCGGCGCCGGCAGCTCGAAGAAGGTCGGGCGCTCGCCCTTGGCAAAGGCCACCGCCTCCAGGATGCGCTTGCCGACGACGGCGCCCGCCTGCTCGGCCAGGCGGGAGCCAAACAGCCGGCCCATCAGGGTGAGCGGCTCCCATTCGAGCGCGTAGCTGACGCGACTCCCGCCATTCCCATTAGATTCGAGATCGAACACCGGCCCGAAGCGGCGGAACGGACCCTTGGTGAAGGTGCGGGCCTGGCGGAAATGGCGGCCGTGGATCCACTCGTAGGGCTTCTCCTCCCATTCGAGGGTGAAGCCCGCGGCCTTGCCCTTGCCGCGGCGGAGCACCGTGCCGTTGGGCTGCGGCGTCTCCTCCAGCGCATAGGGCGGCAGGCCCATCGCCTCGTTGAAGCGGTTGGTGTCGGCCAGCACCGGCCAGAGCTCTTCCGGCGGCAGGTCGAAGGTCCAGGACCAGGTGCGGCGGGTGGGCGATGCCATGGGGTTGATACTGTAGCACTGGGCCGCGCGGATTAGCGTCGATGCATCACGAGGTCGTGGGGGCCGCGCGAAGCGCGGCCCAATAGCGACAGGTTGCGGCTTGGTTACAAGCCGCGGTTGCGCAGCAATGTCCGAGAGCGCCGAAAGGTGCTGCAACGTGCAGCGACGCGCAGGCGAGCAGCGGCACACGAAGTGTGTCCGAACAGGGTGCCCAGCTGTGCCGCTGCGTGTGCCGCGAGCGGCGGATTTACCAACGGCTGCAACGGCTTGCGCCGAAGGACCGGGACAGCGCCGAGAGCGATGCGGACTCAGCTCCGAATCGCGGAGCTGTACCGCAGCTCGCGCCGTTGAGAGCCCGAGTCCCGGCCTCGCGGACGACACCCCTGCCCTCCCGAGCCCCACCCTTGTCATCAAGGGCGGGACAAGCCCGCCCTGGAGCCGAAGGCCAGGGATCCTCCGGGCAACAGGGGCGGTCGCGAGATCGAGGGCCTTGTCGAGGAGACGGGTGCTGAGTGCTGGCAGTGACTGCAGGAGGAGCGCGGCTGCGCAGGCAGCCAGCAGCGCTCGCAGGAGATCGAGTTCGAAGGGCATGGGGGACCCGGGGTTTGGACATGAAAAAGGCCGGCGCAGAGTGGGCGCCAGCCTATAGGAATTATAGGATAAAACCGGCTAAACCTGCAACTCGATCTGCGCATGGCTGGATTGCCTGACCGACGACGCTGCTAGCAATGCCAGCACTTGGACTAATTCCTACTCAGCAGGTCATTCTGCAGCTCCCGGCGACGGCCGACTCGAATACCAGCGCCTTCTCAGAGGAACGACCCTTTTGCAACTGCTTGACGCCGGATGCCGATCTGCTCTTCGATCGAGGCTTCATTTCCTTTGAAGACAGTGGCGACGTTCGTGTCTCACCTCGCTTTGCCCAAGGCTTCAAGCTTGGCACAGAAGAAGCCAATTACTCCTGCAGATTCGACGATTGCGCGTGCACCAAGCGCGACGCCATATACATTGCTCTCCAATAACAGCGTCGCACTAGAAGTGACCTGACGTTCTACGCGATGGAGGTGAGATTGCTGGAGAATTGCGAGGTTCCGCTTCGCACGCTCCCTGGGGTCAATCTTCCCCCGCGCCGCGCCGTCTACGTACTTTACGCGCCTATGGACTAAACCCGCGCGAAGTTTCGTCAGGCGTTTGAGCAGTCGCTTTTCATTCCAGCGACCGAAGAGGCGTTGTGCTTGATCCGATGTCATCTGCTTTCCCAGGATCGTGATGCCACCGCGCTTCACCTGCCGCTCAGCCGACCGGTCGACGCTCCCGGACATTGCTTCGCAATGTCCTGCCGCTCATGGGCCTAGCTTCGCTCAGCCTGCGCCCCATTCAACACAAAACACACCCGCGCCGGCCTGTCCGACCGGTTGCTCCACGCATGGTTGGTGCCGCGCTGGATCAGCACGTCGCCCGCCTTCATCAGGGTCTCGCCGACGTCCATCAGCGCCCAGATCTCGCCCTCGACGACGATGGCGTAGTCGAGAAAAGGACCTTGAGGTCGAGAAGGGTCGAGAGATCTTTCGACGCTCCCGGACATTGCTACGCAATGTCCTGCCGCTCATGGGCCGAGCTTCGCTCGGCCTCCGCGCCATACTGGCGGAAGACCTCGGCCTGGTTGCCGTAGTTGCGCTCCTTGTCGGGCGGAAACTCGACGATGCGCACGACGTTGCCGTTGGCCGGCGGCTCCAGCCGGAAGGGCTGCGATGTGAGGTCGGGTCCGTCGGCGTTCGCGGGCGGTTGAGAGATCTGTCGACGCTCCCGGACATTGCTACGCAATGTCCTGCCGCTAAAAAGGCCGAGCTCCGCTCGGCCTCCGGGCCATCCTCCAGGAAGATCGAGCGGCCCTCGGCGTCGTGGCCCGTTATGATCCGGCGGACTGGTTCTACCATGGGCGGTCTCCCCCGCTGTCGTTACCCGGGGCTCGTGCTAGTCTACGGCCTTGGCCATTGGGATAGAGCATCATGACCCACGCACGGATCGAGATGAACCCTGAGATCATGGGCGGCAAGCCGGTGGTGCGCGGAACCCGCATTCCGGTCGAGTTCGTGCTGCGCAAGCTCGGCGCCGGCATGACGCCGGAGGCGATCCTGGCCGACCATCCAAGGCTCACGCTCGACGACATCCGCGCCGCCCAGGCCTTCACCGCCGACTATCTGGCCGACGAGGAACTGGTCTACCGCTGAGGGCCACACCATGCGGTGGCTTGCCGACGAATGCGTATCCGCACCGCTGGTCCACCGGCTGCGCGACGCCGGCCACGACGTCTCCTACATGGCGGAAGCAGCGCCGGGTACGACCGACCCCGCCGTTCTCAAGCTCGCACATGACGAAG
Organism: Reyranella massiliensis 521; assembly: GCA_945860205.1. Classification (GTDB taxonomy): domain Bacteria; phylum Pseudomonadota; class Alphaproteobacteria; order Reyranellales; family Reyranellaceae; genus Reyranella; species Reyranella massiliensis_B. Next base: position 78,984 of record CAMARK010000004.1, read on the forward strand.
ACAGGGTACTGCTGACCGAAGACAAGGATTTCGGCGATCTTGTTTTTCGCTCGAGAATGGCCGCTGCCGGCGTGGTGCTCCTGCGGCTCGATTTCGAGAATGGGCCGGCTAAATGGCTGCGCCTGGAGGCGGCCATCGCCGAATTCGGCGACAGGCTGATCGGCCGCTACGTCGTGATCGAGGCAAGACGGTTCAGGTCGCGTCCGCTGCTCCGATCGGCGACGTGACCGCCGGCGCCCGACGGCACCTTCTAGCAGTTCGCGAAAAGGGCCAGCGATCTCAGCTCGTCGGGACGTGCCACCTGACCCCGTTCTGGCGGGCGGTTTAGCCGCGGCGACGCTGCGCCTCCATGGCCTCCAGCCGAGAGGCAATCATGAGAGCGCTCCTGCTTTGGAACGCTGACCATGCGGCCAGGACTCCCGGAAGCAAGGCCCAGGGCCAACCCGCGAGATAGAAGACAACACCGGCGAGGAGGAGAAAGAGGAACGTCGCTTTGGCTTTGCGTTGAGCGCCGGCGCGGAAGTCGGCGGAGGTTTTGCCTGATTCGGCGGATTTTGCGGCTAGGGCGTCGTGCCAGCCCATGGGTGGGGTCTCCTGTTTGGCGCGTGCCGCTTGAGGCAGTGAGGCGGCACCGGTCGACGCTCCCGGACATTGCTGCGCAATGTCCTGCCGCTCAAGCGGCTGAGCTTTGCTCAGCCGGGGAGCTTCGCTCAGCCGATCACCCGGCCTAACGACATCTTACGTTAACCGTGAACTCCCGGCCTGCCGCGCCGCCGCGGCCGACGGCGGTGAGCAGGCCGTTCGTGATCTTGCCCGACATCTGCGCGGTGAAGCGCTGGTTGACGTGGGTCTGCTGGCCGATGCCGTCGAGGGTCAGCGAGACGTTGCCGGCGGCATCGACGCGGCCGGTGACGGTGTTGCGCAAGGCGCCATCCGCCTGCGAGACCCAGCTATCGCTCACCGCGCCGTTGCGGATGGTCATGTTCGCGTTCCAGCAGCTCGGCGGAAAGCCCTGGTAGGCGGCGCGGCACCATTGCGACCGGAAGGTGCCGTCGCATTGACCGCCCGCGCCGGCTGCCGCTGGCGCCGGCGCGGCAGCAGGCGCCCCGGGCGTTGTCGGGGACGGCGTCGGGCCCGGCGCCAGCGCGAGCTTCTTCTGCTCCTCGTCGTGGCGCGCAAGCGCCGGCGCGGCCTCGCGCAGCAGCGCGGCCTGCTGGTCCTGCGTCAGGAAGCCCGTCGCGGCGCGGCCGGCCTTCTTCTGCCAGGCCGCGATCATCTCGCGCGAGCGGGCGCCCAGGACGCCGTCGGTGCCGCCGGTCGCGAAACCGAGCGCGGTCAGCGCGATCTGGACGCGCTGGCGATCGGGCTGGCTGAGGCGGAGCGCCGTCTCGGCCGCTTCGGCGCCCCTCTGCGTATTCTGGCGGTCCCCCTCCTCCTGCGCCTTCGCGGCGGCCTCGGCGTCGGCCTTCGTCCTGGCGGCGGCTTCCGCCGCCGTCGCCGCCTGGGCATCGGCCTGGCGTTTGGCTTCCTCCGCAGCCTGGGCGGCCTGACGGAGCGCCGCCTGTTCCGCCGCGGCCTTGTCGCGCATCTCCTGCTCGATGCGTGTCCGGAGCGCGGCCTCGTCGTCGGCCTTGCGGCGGACCTCCGCGTCGGCGCGCAGCCGCGTCGCCTCCTCCTGGGCCGCGCGCTGCTCGCGGCGCGCCTGCTCGAGCTCCTGTTGGGCGCGATCCGGTTGAGCAGGCGCTGCGGCAACGGCAGGAGGCGATGACGGCGGCGCGCTCGACGCGGCGGGCGGCGGCGACCCGGAATTCAGCGCGAACCAGCCACCGGCCGTGACGAGCAGCAGCACCGCTGCGGCCGCGGCGATCTTCATGCCCGCGTTCCGGCTGCCCGCCCGGCTGCCCACCTCGCCTGCCGGGGCGGCGGTGTGCATCGGTGGCGCCCTTGAAGCGGCCGGCATGACGACGGTCGCCGCCGGCGCGGGCGCGGTCGCCAGCATCCCGCGCCAGGCCTCGACGGATTGGGGCCGGTCGGCGGCGCGCACGGCGAGACCGGCGTCGATGGCGGCCAGCAGCGTGCGCGGGAATCCCGCGCGGTGCGGGTCCGCGAGCGGCACGAGCGCGTCGTCCAGCAGGCGGTCGATGGCGTTGGGCGGCGGCGCGCCGGTGATGGCGTGATAAAGCGTGGCGGCGAGGCTGTAGATGTCGGTCCATGCGCCCTGCGGCGCCGAGGTGAACTGCTCGACCGGCGCATAGCCCGGCGTGAAGACCGCGGTCATGGCCTGCGAGCGGCCGGCGACGGCGGCGCGCGAGGCGCCGAAGTCGATCAGGGTCGGGCGGCCGGCGCCATCGAGCAGGATGTTGGCCGGCTTGATGTCGCGATGGAGGAAACCCGCCTGGTGGACCTGCTCGAGGCCGTCGAGCAGCGGCGTCAGGATGCGGTCGATGGCGGCGGCGTCGAGCGGGCCCCGCCGGTTGATGAGGTCCAGCAGGGTCTCGCCGTCGACCAGCTCCATCACGAGATAGGCCGTGCCGTTGGCCTGGAGATAGTCGTGGACCTTCACGATGCCGGGCGCGCGATGAAGGGCGGCCAGCGTGCGGCCCTCGGTCACGAAGCGATCGAGGCCCCAGGCGAGGTCCGCGGCGGCGCCCTGCGAGCGCGGCACGACGGTGACGCCGTCCTGGCGCACGGCGAGCGCGGTCGGCAGATATTCCTTGATGGCGACGTGGCGGCCGAGCTCGGCGTCGATGGCGCGATAGGTGATGCCGAAGCCGCCCTGGCCCAGCACATCGACGACGCGATAGCGGCCGATGGCCTGGCCGGGCGGCAGGGTCACGAGATCGACATCCGGCCGGGAGGATTCGTTGTCGCCAGCTCCTTCAGCCATGGATGACTATCTCCGGCGGGCCGCGGAAACAGTGGCACGCGGAGCGCGACGGGACAAATGGAATGGGGTGTGGTGTGGGGAGGTGTGGCGGCACCGGTCGACGGTTCTGGATCAGCGACGAGGAGATGGTGCAGAGGATGGTGGTGCCGACTGCAGGCGCGCGCTCGACCTCTGCGGCGCGTCCCACATTGCGTGGAGATGGCGGAGCAGACGGCTCTGCTCCAGGGGCTTCTCCAGGCAGGGCGTGGCCGCGAAGGGCCCGGACACCACTTCGAGATCGCAATAGGCCGAGAGGAACACGAACGGCACCCGCCGGCGCCGCAATGCCCGGGCGACCGGCCAGATCATCGCGCCGGCGATGTTCATGTCGAGCACGGCCGCGTCGAGGGGTTCCGAGCGGGCCAGCTCCAGCGCCACCGGCAGGCTGGCCGCCGGTCCGACGACTTCGCAGCCGAGCGGTTCCAGAAAGTCGATCATGGTCAGCGCCACCAGGAATTCGTCCTCGACCACCAGGACGCGTCGTCCCTCGAATGCCATATGCAACTCCTATGTTGCAGCAACATCCCCGCCAGCCGATCGTTCCTTCACGCCGTCGATTTCCACGGCAAGGCGCTGGAGCGGCGCATCGATCTCGTAGATCAATCCCGAGGGCTCGAACCTGAATGCCGGCGGGCCGCCGAAATCCTGGGCCACCGCGCTTTCCAACAACAGCCTGCCGAAGCCGCGGCGGGTCGGCGGGACCACGGGCGGTCCACCCCGTTCCCGCCACTGGAACCTGAACCGGGCCGAGGCGCCCGCCCCGTCGATCGCCCAGGTGATCGCGACCCGGCCCGCCGGCACGGACAGCGCGCCGTACTTGGCCGCGTTGGTCGACAGTTCATGGACGACGAAGGTGAAAGTCTGCGCCACCCGTCGATTGAGCATCACCTCGGGGCCGGAAACCTCGACCCGGTCGGAAAAGCTTTCGCATTCGAGCCGGACGATCTCGGCCACCGCTGCGCCTTTGAAGCCGCCGGTGACCAGCGCCGTTTGACTGTGCGCCAGCGCCTGGATGCGCTGCGAGAGGATGTCGCGCTCCTCGGCGAGCGGGCGCGTCCCGGACAGAGTGCGTGACGCGACCGCCTGAACCACGGCGAGCAGGTTCTTTCCCCGGTGGGCGAGTTCGTTCATCAGGAAGCGCTGACTCCTCGGCGTCCTTGCGCTCGGTGATGTCGTAGAAGCAGTCGACGGCTCCGGTGATGATTCCGCATTCGTCCTTCAGCGGAAGGATATTGACGACGATGACCACGCGCGAGCCATCGGGCCGCTCGACGACCACTTCCATGTCGTGCACCGCCGGCACCTTGCCGCTCAGGACTTCGGACATGCCACACAGCTCGGGAGGTATGAGGGTGCCGTCTGGATGGAACAGCTTGACCGCTCCGCAAAATCGCTCGCCGTGCTCTCCCAGGACCGGCTCGCGGCCCCACAGCTCGGCGGCGCGGCGGTTGAAGTTCACGATCGTGCCCGAGGCGTCGCAGGAATAGATGGCGACCGGGCCCAGATCGAAAAGGGTGCGGTAGCGCTGCTCGCTGGCGCGCAACGCCGTCTCGGCTTGCTGGCGCTCAACGTTTTCATTTTGCAGCTGGACGTTCAACGAATGGGTGATCCCGGTGAGTTCGTCCTGGCGAACCAGGCCGAGGACCAACGCCTCGTTCATGGCGCGCATCTTTTCCTGGAGGCGGGCGGCTTCGGGCATGAAACTTTCCTCTATCCCTTCGCCTTCGCCTTCGCCTTCGGTTCGGGCGGGGCTTCGGGCTTCTGCGGTGGGCGTGGACCGGCACGCGTCGGGATGCCGGTGGTCAGTCCGTCGTATTCCGTCGACCGCGGCCGGATCACGACCACACCCTTGTCGGTGATGACGTATTCGCGGATGTCCTTGCTGTGATTGCCGCCACGCATCTTGATGACGACCATGACCTTGCGAAGCTGGCCGTCGATCTCGACATAGCGCAGCCGGATGATGTCGTCGGTCAGGAACGAGATCGTGTAGTGGCTGAAGGAGAACTGGGTGAAGGTGTCCTCGACCTCGACGGTGCTGAGAATCGTGACGCCGGCGCCGGTCAGGGCCACGATCATGCGGTAGAGCGATTCGCGGAAGTCCTCGCGGAAACCGGGTGCCAGCGCCATTTCCAGGCTGACCAGCGAATCGATCACCAGCCGCTTGGCGCCCACCCGTTCGACCGCGTCGAGGATCTCCTGCATGACTTCATCGACCGAAAGATCGAGCGGGCGCAGGTAGACGATCTCGAGTTTTCCCTTGTCCTGCGGCGTCTTCAAATTCAGGCCGAAACTGTCGGCGCGGTCGGTGTAGCCCCGCGGACGTTCCTCGAAGATCGCCATGATCCCGGGCTCGCCCTTGCGCAGTCCCGCGGCAATGAATTGCGTGGCCAGCGCCGATTTGCCCGTTCCCGAGGGTCCCGCGATGAGCAGGCTGTCGCCCTCGAGCAAGCCGCCGCCCATCATCTCGTCGAGCTCGGGGATGCCCATGGACAGCCGGCGACGCCGGGCCGGCCTGTGGTACAGGTTGCTGAATCCCAGGGTGCGCGAGAAGGCCTGCAGCCCGCCATCGCTGATCCGCACGGTGTGCAGCCCGGGCACCGAATCCTGGCCGCGCACCTTCAGTATCTGCAGCTTTCTCACGACCGAGTTGCGCTCGATCTTCTGGGACAGCCAGAAGACACCGTCGGCGACGGTGAACAGTGGATTGCCGCGGCTTTCCTCCTCGCTGAATTCGCCGACCAGAAAGGTCGTGGCCTGCCAACTGGTCAGAAACTGGGTCAGGCGCTGGATGAAATCCTGCATCGCCATCTCGCCCGCGCTGGCCATAGCCTTGCGCATCACGGTGCGGAAGGAATCCACGACCACGATGCCCGGCTGGCTTGCCGTGACTTGGCTGACGATTTCCGCGAGGACCGCATCCAGGTCCTCCTCCAGAACCCGGTCGCTCAGATTGATGAAACGGATCGCCTTGCCCACCTTGGCCTGGTCGAAGAACGAGAACTGTTGCTGATAGCGCAACATCTTCATGGCGGGTTCGCCAAGGACGGTGAAATACAGCGCCGGACTCTTTGCCGTCGCGTTGGCGAACATGATCTGATGCGCCAAGGTGGTCTTGCCGGAGCCCGGCATGCCGGCGATGACATTGAAGGAATATTCGGGAATGCCGCCGCCCAGAATGTCGTCGAGACCGCGCACGCCGGTCGGCAGTTTGCGGATCGCGACCCTGGCTGGCTGGCGTTTTTCAAGACTCTTTTGGGTCTTCATTTTCCGCTTCCTTCAGAAAAATCCAGATCGTCGAGAGCCAGCTTGGGCCAGACCTCTCGCACCAGGCGCAGCGTCAGATTCGCGCCGATGAAAGTCGCCAGCAGGCCGAGCAGATGGGCGAGCAGCGTGACGCCGCCCTCGAAGCTCTCATCGGGTAAAGGTCGCGCCTTGCGCTCCGTCCATCCCTGGAGAGCGCCATCGGCATCGACGTGCAAGGCGCGCAGTCCCGGAATTTCGGTGGTCGCCAGCGAGAGCGCGCGGGAAAGAAGCGCGGCGAATCCGACGGTTCCCATGAGCGTCGCGAGCGGTGCGCGCAGTCTCTCGCAGACGACCAAGGCCGCCGGCTCGGGAGATTTTTGCGCCATCTCCTGTGCGATGAGACGCTCTGCAAATTCCCGCATCCTGGGAGTAGCTTTTCGCATTTCAAACGAGCCCGCGTGTCGCCTCGAGGCGAATCCTGGCTGGCACCGCTGCGTTCAAATCATCGATTGATGAAGTACTATTTCGGGCCAACTGGGAACAACGCCGCGTTACCGGCTTGGTTCCAGTTGTTCAATTTTAGACAGTCGTCCGGCTATCCGTATGTTGCCGCGGCCTGACGCTCCTGGAATAAGGCCAGCTCTGCTGGTCTTATTCGGGCTTCAGCCCGATCTCCTTCAGCACCTGGAGCATCACCTCGGTGTCGCGCTTGAAGACCGCGTTGGTCTGCTCGAAGTTGAGCGGCCCCTTGATCAGGTAGTTGGTCATGAGCTGCTGCACCTTCGGGTCGGTGCCCGCTTCGAACAGCGCGTCGGCGAGCTTCTTGGCGATGTCGGGCGGCGTCGCCGACGGCACGGCGAAGGCGGCAAACGCTCTGGTGTCGTAGAAACCGCCGACTGCGCCCTGCTCCTGCATCGTCGGCACGTCGGGCAAGGACGCCAGCCGATCGCCGGTGATGGCGATCGCGCGGCCCTTGCCGGAGGCGATCACGGCCGCCGATGCGGCCGGGCTGCCCGATCCGCCGTCGAGCTGCTGCGCGGTCACGTCGGCCCACATCGCCGCCTCGCCGCGATACTGCACCACCTCGGCCTTGAAGCCGTATTGCTTGGCCATGGTCTCGATCAGCACATGCGGGGTCGAGCCGGGGCCGTAGGCGCCCCAGTTCACCTTGTCGACCTTCTTGGCGTAGGCGACGAACTCGGCGAGGTTGGTGGCGCCGGTCTTCTCGGCCACCACCACCGGCCCGCCGGTGCTGACCGTCATCGCGAGGTAGGTAAAATCCTTCTCCGGGTCGTAGGGCAGGTCCTTCATCGTGACGCGGTTCTGGATCAGCGACGAGGAGATGGTGCAGAGGATGGTGTAGCCGTCGGGCGCGGCGCGCTTGACCTCGACGGCACCGATGGCGCCGCCGGCGCCGCCCTTGTTCTCGACGATGACCGTCGTGCCGAGCTTGCGCCCGAGGAAGTCGCCGAAGGAGCGCGCGATGCCGTCGGTCTGGCCGCCGGCCGGATAGGGCACGATGATGCGGATCGGCTTGTTGGGGAAGGTCGCGGCGGTCTGGGCCTGGGCGTTGGCGGCGGTGAAGAGTGCGGGGGTCGCGAGGACGCCGGCGGAGGCCGCGAGGATGCGGCGGCGGGTTGGATTCAAGATGTTGCCTCCCTTACAGATTTTGGGAGGGACCTTAGTGCAGAGGGTGTGATTCGGGCAAGCTGCGGCGGGGCTCGCTGTGCGGACGAGGACTGAGGCGAGACCGATCGACGCTCCCGGACATTGCTTCGCAATGTCCTGACGCTAACTGGCCACGCGAAGCTTGCCCTATCTCTCGAATTTCCCCGTAAGCGTGGCCTTCGCCAGCGTGTTGAAGTGGAGCTGGAAGCCCACGATGGCGGCCGAGGTGTCGGCGGCGACGGGGAGTGCGGCTTCCTTCACGGCGAAGACGGTGAAGACGTAGCGGTGCGGGCCGTGGCCTTGGGGCGGGCACGGGCCGCCATAGCCCGGGGCGCCGAAGTCGGTGCGGGTCTGCAGCGCGCCTTTGGGCAGGAGACCCGCTTTGGGGTTGCCGGCGTCGAGCGCGAGCTCGGTCGTGCCGGCCGGGATGTTGACCACCACCCAGTGCCAGAAGCCCGAGCCGGTCGGCGCGTCGGGATCGAAGCAGTGGACGGCGAAGGACTTCGTGCCCTCGGGCGCGCCGGACCAGCGGAGGTGCGGCGACTTGTTGCCGCCGCCGCAGCCGAAGCCGTACTCGGCCGACAGGATGTGTTCCATGCCGAGGGTCGCGCCCTCCTTGAAACTGTCGCTCGTCACCGTGAATGCCATCGATCGCCTCCCGTTATGATTCGCCCAGTACGCTTTCTGACTCATGTTCCTCTCCCCCGCTAGGGGAGGCTAGGTGAGGGGGTGACGAAGACTGGGGCGAGAACCTTCGACGCTCCCGGACATTGCTATGCAATGTCCTGACGCTAACTGGCCGAGCTGCGCTCGGCCTACTACACGAACCCGATCCAGCGGCCGGCCACCAGGACCGACAGCCACAGGACGGCCGAGCAGAAGGCGGCGAGGCGAACACCGGTGCGCGGCTCGCCGTCGATGAGGGCGCGCATGAACGCGCCACTGCGGTGCTGAACCACGATGTTCACGAGTGCCGCCAGGAGCAGCGCGAGCTTCCAGAGGAAGGCTTCGTTGCCGAGATACTCGGCCGGCTTCACGGTGAAGAGCCAGAGGCCCGTGACGACGGCGAGGACGAGGCCGGTGGCCGCGGCGCGGGACAGGAAGGGGCCGATCACACCGAGCGGCACGCGGCGAAAGAAGCCGAGGAGCCGGAGGTCGAGCGGCAGGATGGCGCCCACCAGCATGCCCACGCCCAGGATGTGGGCGGCATTGACCAGCAGATAGGCGGTGCCCGAGCGCTGCAGCAGCACGGCGCCGGGCCAGGTTGCTATCCAGTCGACGAACGCCATCAGCAGGGCGCCATCAGTTGGTGCGGATGCGCTCGGGGTAGAGGTCGTAGTTCTTGCCGGCGATGGTGATGCGCACCGCCTTCATATGCATCTTGGTCTTGTCGAGGGCACGGTTGCCGAGAACGACGATGGCGTCGCCGGGCTTGGCCGAGGTGGCGGTGAAGCCCGAGCGCTCGGTCTGGTTGGGGTTGCCGAGATCGACCAGCCACGTGGTGCCGTCGGCCGCCGCCACCTGCAGCGAGGGATGCGGCGGCGCCATCGAGATCGAGCGGATGGTGCCCTTGAGCTCGGTCTGCGCCTCCTCGGCCCAGTTCCAGCCGTGGTGCGCGGCGGCCGGCAGGGCGGCGCCTGCGACGGCGCCGCCGAGGGCGAGCTGAATGGCGCGGCGACGATTGAAGTGGAAAGCGGCCATCTTTGTCCTCCGTGGTGGCCGGCACCTTATCCGATCCTGGCGCGTTATCACCCCGGTCGAAACAACAGGAGCCGGCTCATGAACAGTCAAGGATGGCGCGTTCCCGCCCTGGTGCTGGTGGCACTGGTCCTCGGATCGGGACCGGCGCTGGCGCAGCAGCAGCCGCCGCCCAACCTGGTCGGCACCTGGAAGGCCGTCAGCCCGGGGGCCGCCGTGGTCGGCGCAAACCCCTATCACCCGGGGGCAACGGGCACCTCGCAGAGCGAGCCGCGCTTCACCGACCCGATCGAGTTCACGATCACGATCGGCACCCAGAAGGCCAACCGCTTCACGGGCGAGCTGACGGACGGCAAGCGCACCGAGAAACTGATCGGCGCGATCTCGCCCAACAATTTGGGCGGCATCGTCCTCGACGACGACGGCCAGTACATCTTCACGATCCGGGATCTGGAGACGCTGGACGTCTGCTATTCGCACATGACGCCGGCCAGCAAGGTGGTGGCGTGCTTTCCCTGGACCAAAAATAGGGTCTTCCGGGAATCGAGTGGGTGATTGGGGAGATCATAGGGCGCGAAAAGCTTGTGGATAGCGGTCTTTCTGCGCTTTGAGGCTCGCAGTAATTTGGCACAGTGAGGGATGGGCAAAACAGTGAAGCGGCAGCGTCGTC
>CAMARK010000005.1 GCA_945860205.1 Reyranella massiliensis 521
GACCACGAACAGAGTGACGAACTCGTAGAGAACATCGTTCGGAAAAATCGCTCCCAAAGAAACACCCCCTGCTGTCGATCGGTCGCTCGCGCCCTGTACAATCCGTAGCAGCTACAAACGCCGACGACCATGGGGCCACCCGTTGGTGATGTGATATCCTGCCTGCGGGAGCGCGTCTGGGGGAGCATCATGAAGTCGGACAGTACGGCGCGGACCATTGCGGTCGGCGCCATAGGCAATGTGTTGGAGTGGTACGACTTCGCGGTTTACGGCTACTTCGCCGCGGCCATCGGCCGGACCTTCTTTCCCAGCCAAGATCCCGTGGCCCAGGTGCTGGCGGCCTTCGGTATCTTCGCCGTGGGCTTCCTCATGCGGCCCGTGGGCGGCGCGCTGATCGGCCATATCGGCGACAAGCTCGGCCGCCGTGCCGCGCTCACCTTCTCGGTTGCGGCAATGGCGATCCCGACGTTCCTGGTCGGCGTCCTGCCGGGCTACGAGGTGCTGGGCATGGCCGCGCCCATCATCCTCACGCTCCTGCGTATGATCCAGGGCCTGTCGGTGGGGGGTGAATATACGACCTCGATCGTCTTCATGGTCGAGCGCGCGCCGCCGGGCCGGCGCGGCCTGATCGGCGCCATGGCTGGCTGCGGCGCGGTCGGCGGCATCCTGCTCGGCTCCGCGACCGGCGCGCTGCTGGCCTCGACCATGTCGGCCGAAGCCGTGGAGACCTGGGGCTGGCGCATCCCGTTCCTGCTCGGTCTTCTGGTCGGTCTGGCAGGCTTCCTTCTCCGGCGCCACGTCCAGGAAACGCCCAAGGTCCACAACGCGGCACGCTCGCCGCTGCTCGAGACGATGCGCAACCACGGCCCGCTGCTGGCGCGCCTGGCCGCACTGTCCGTCTTCAACTCGGTCGGCTTCTACCTGATGTTCGTCTACATCGTGAGCTGGCTCGAACTGGTCGATGGCATGGCACCGGCGCGCGCGCTCGGTATCAACACCATCAGCATGGCGGCGCTGTTGCCCCTCATGATCCTGATGGGGTGGGCGACGGACCACTTTGGGCGCAAGCCGGTGATGCTGGGCGCCATCGTGTTCGGCTTCGTCGGCGCCTTGCCGTTCTTCTGGCTGATGCACTGCGCGAATCCCGCGCTCGTGCTCCTGGGGCAGATGGGGTTCGTCGTGGCGGTCGGCACCTTCGTCGGCACACAGCCCACCCTCATGGTCGAGGCAGCACCCGCGGCCGTGCGCTGCACGGCCATTGCGCTGGGCTACAACGTCACCCTGGGGATCGTGGGCGGGCTCAGTCCGCTGGCGGCGACCTGGCTGGTCGAACGCACAGGCAACGACTACAGCCCGGCCTTCATGATCATGGCCGCCGCCGCGATCACCTTCGTGGCCTTGCTGCGCTTCGAGGAGACCTACAAGGCTCCGCTCGAAGTGGGGTAGGGCCTACTGCAACTTGATGTCCGCTTCCTTTATCAGCTTGCCGAGCAGCACGCGCTGTCCCTTGATCCAGGTGGCGAATTCGGCCGGCGTGTTGGCGACCAGTTCGGCGCCTGACGGGGCGAGCCGCTCCTTCACCTTGGCATCCGTGCAGGCCTCGGCGACAGCGGCCTGCATGCGCCCGATCAGCGGCGCTGGCGTACCGGTGGCGGCAAAAAGGCCGTTCCAGTCGTTCATGTCGAAGCCGGGAAGGCCGCTTTCAGCCAGGGTCGGAACGTCGGGCATGATGGCCGCCCGCTTTAGGCTGGTGACCGCCAGCACGCGGGCGCGTCCCGACGCCACCGGCGGGCGGATCGACGAGGTCGTGATGATCACCGAGTCGACGGATCCGGCGCCGATGTCTCGGGCGGCGTCGGCGCCACCGCGGTAGGGCACGTGGATCAACTGAATCCCGGCCTGGCGCTGCAGCGCCTCGCCCGCGAGGTGGCCCATACCGGCGGCGGGCGGCGTGCCGTAGCTCACGGTGCCGGGCTTCGCCTTGGCAATCGCGATGTATTCCTGAATCGTCTTGGCCTCGAAGTCATGCTTCACCGCGACGACTTGGGGGAAGATAGACAACTGCGTCACCGGCAGCCAGGTCGCCTCGTAGTCGAAGGGCAGATCCTTGACCAGCGCGGGATTGGTGATCTGGTTGGCGGCATCGATCAGGAAGGTGTAGCCGTCGCGCGGGGCCTGCAAGACGAAGTTTGCAGCCACGACGGCGTTGCCGCCGGTGCGATTCTCGATGATTACCTGCTGACCCAGGATTTCGGTCACGCGAACGGCGAGATTGCGCGCGACGGTGTCGGCGGCGCCGCCCGCGGCGAAGGCCACGACCCAGCGGATTGGCGACTTGGGCTAGTCGGTCTGGGCTGAAGCGGAGCGGACGAGGGCAGGAGCCGCGAGCGCAGCCCCTAGAAGGCCACGGCGGGTCGGTTGACGCATGATCATTATCCTAGAGAAGTTCCGGAACCACCCAAAGCGCGGGCTCGCCGCGAGCAACTCTTTGGACATTGTCGAAGCCGTTGCGCAGGCGGGTGATGTTGCTTTCCCAGGTCGGGCCAGCCAGGTGGGCGGTCAGCACGACGTTGTCGAGTTTGAGCAGGGGATTGTCGGGCGGCGTCGGCTCCTCGTCGAAGACGTCGAGGCCGGCGCCGAACAGATTGCCCTTCGACAGTGCCTCGGTCATCGCCTTCTCGTCGATCACAGGGCCGCGCGAGGTGTTCACGATGACGGCGCTCTTCTTCATCATGGCGAGTTCCTGCGGGCCGATCATATGATGTGTGCTGTCGTTCAGCGGGACGTGCAAGGAGACGATGTCGGAGGTCCGCAGGATTTCGGGCAGCAGGCGGAAGCGAACGCCCATCGCGTCCTCCTGCTCCTCCTTGAGGCGGGAGATGTCGTAGTAGTGCACCTTCATGCCGAAGGCGAGGGCGAGCCGCGCCACTTTCTTGCCGATCGTGCCGAGGCCGATGATGCCCATCACGCGGTCGCGCACCTCATGAACCTGCGGCGGCGAGTTGCCGTGCCAGCGGCCGGCCGTGACGTTGGTGTGCTGGATGATAATCCGGCGCGAGACCGCGAGCGCCAGCAGCATGGCGTGCTCCGACACCGCGGTCGAATTGGCGCCGCCATTGGCGCACAGCGGCACCTTGCTCTTGCGCGCGGCCTCGAGATCGGCCTTGTCGTACCCGGCGCTCAGCATCTGGATGAGCCTGAGGTGTGGCGCGTCCTTGAAGAGTTGTGGGTTCACGTACTGCTGGATGAAGCCCACGAAATAGTGAGTGCCCGGCAAAGCTGCCTTCTGTTCAGGCGAGTTGTGCAGCGCCTTCACGATCTCGAAGCCTTTCGGCGCGAGATCGTCGACCATCGACAGCGTGTCCTTGGGGCCGACGACGAGAATCCGTTCAACCATTACAATTCCTCCGCAGCAACACGATGTCCCTTTAGCAATCCGGGCAGACGCCCCGGGTCGGTCCGGCCCCAGCCGCATTCAGCCGACAGGCCGAAATCGCCCGCGAACCGCTGCGCCACGGCGATGCGGGCCTTGTCGCCGGCATCGTCCTCGTGGTGCAGCAGCCCGAGATAGAGTTTGGTTCCCACCGGTTTCTTCCAGTTCTTGAGCGGCGCGTAGTAGGCCTCGTCGGCGCGGTCCTTGGGAACAGGAATATGCAGAAAATCGATGCGCCGTTTCGCGGCCGCCGCAATGCCGTTCATCATCTCGACCAGGATTGCGGAATCCTTGGGCTGCACCAGGTGTTCGTCGCGGGGAGAGCCGTAACAGAGGTGGTAGCCCATCTCGACGTCTGCGGGCACAGAGTCGCCCAGGCGGCCCAGCATCTCGAATATCTGCTTCTTGTAGTGCGCCGGCCGGTCCTTGAAATAGTTCTCGAAGGTCAGCACTTCCTGGCAGACGTCCCACTGGATCGAGAGATCGTCGGCGGGAATGCCGGCCACGATATTGGCCAGCGCTGCCTTCAGCGCGCCCTCGTAGACCGCGAAGTAGGTCTCGCGCGCCGGGCCGCTCACATAGAGATAGCCGCTGGCTTGCGGCGTCGGCAGACAGACCTGGAAACGCGTGTGCCGGGCGATGGCGCCGGCCGTCCGCAGCCGCTTGAAGACTTCCCAGGAGGCAAGAGCTGCCTTGTCGTAGCCGGTCTCGAACACGACGGTGGCCGGATCGACGCCGGGCTTGAAGCGTACCTGCTCGACTTCGCGCACGACCTTGCCGTCCCACTGGATGAATTTGTAGGGCGGCACCGTGGGGTCGATCTCCATCGCCGGATGGTCGAGCAGCATCTGGCGCTGGAAAAAGACCCAGCGCGAGCGCTCGCCGGTCTCGCCGTCGGGGATGCGGCTGAGGAAGGGCCCAAGTTCTCTGGCCAGCGTGCGGAACACCTGCTCGCTGTTGTCGAGCGGGATGCTGCCGATCAGGTGCAGGCGGCCCGCAGCTTCCATCACGCGACCTTTTCAAGCTTCTGCAAAGAACGCAGGTACTTCGGCACCGGCACGCCGGGATGGGTGCTCGGCCAATTGGTGTAGCTCACTTCGCCGATATAGATGTCGCCCTTCGAATCGACGGCCAGCCCATGCGGTGAAAGGAACTTGCCTGGCTCCTGCCCGGGGCCGGCCTCGCCGCCGAGGCGTGCCAGCGTCTTGCCCTGCATGTCGACGATGGCGAGACGAGGCCCCAGATTGGTGTGATGGGTATTGACCGGCATGCCCGGTCCCAGTTCGCCGATGATGAATTGCGGGTTTTTGCCGCCGCAGCAATAGAGCGCGCAAGGCCGGTGCATGTTGTTCCACTGCGCCTCGTACTTGCCGTTGCCGTCGAATACCTGCACGCGATGGTTCTCGCGATCGGCGACATAGACCCAGCCGTCGTCGTCGGTGACGATGTTGTGCACGACGTTGAATTCGCCGGGATCGGTGCCGGTCGTGCCCCAGCACATCAGGTGCTGGCCACTGGGCGAATATTTGTGGACGCGGGAGTTGCCGTAGCCGTCCGACACGTAGATCTCGCCCTTCGGTGAGAGGGCGGTGTGGGTGCAGCGGTTGAACGGCTTGCCGCTCAGGAACGGCGCTGGCTGGTTGGGCACGCCGATGGTCAGCAGCACCTTGCCGTCGGTCGTGATCTTGCGGACCGTATGGTCGCCGTCGTCGGTGCAGTAGAGATTGTCATCGCTGTCGATGTCGATGCCGTGGGCGCGATTGAACAGCCCTTCGCCCCAGGCGCGCAGGAAGTTACCGTCGCGGTCGAACACCATCATCGGGTGCTGGCCGCGGTTGAAGACATAGACGCGGTCCTTGCTGTCGACGGCCACGGCCGCGACGTCGCGGAACTCCCAGCCGTCGGGCAGCTTGGCCCAGTTCTCGACCACGCGATAGCGATGCTCGCCGCTGCCCAGCACGACCGACATGGGTTGCTCCTTCAGTGCCCGGCGAGAACGGCTTCCGAGATCTTCTCGGCCGTCATCAGCGTGGGAAAGTTGGTGTTGGCGCAAGGCACGACCGGGAAGACCGAGGCATCGACCACTCGCAGACCCTGGACACCACGCACCCGCCCCGACGTGTCGACCACCGCCATCGGATCGTCGTCGCGCCCCATGCGGCAGGTACAGGAGGCGTGCCAGACGCCGATCGCGGCCTTGCGCACGAATGCCTCCAGCGCCTCGTCGTCGGTCATCACCTGCTCGAAGGTGAAACCTTCGACGACGTAGTTGTCGATCATGTAGCGCCTGAGCGCCGCCGGGCCGTCGAGCAGGGTGGCGACGAACTTCGTCAGCCACTTGTTCTTGGCATTGACCACGCCGATCTCGCGCACCCTGTCGCTGTAGGAGGCGGGGAAGGGGACATCCGTCACCTTGCGCAGCGCATCGGTCATCTGGACCGCGGCCATCAGCTTGAAGCCGCTCATCAGCCGGTCGATGTCGCGCTTGTCGGACAGCAGGTTGAACTCGACGACCGGCTCGCGCCGCCAGTCGCGTGAGGCGAGCTTGACCTGGCCGGTCTCGGAGTAGGTCTTGTTGATGAAGGTGAGCAGCGAGGCGATCTGCTCGCCGACCGCGTGCCAGGCCGACTTGCTGGCGACCGCCACGAACATGTCGCCCTTGGGAATGCCCGGCAGGTTCGAGGAGTAGCGCAGGCCGACCTGGATGTGCCGGCGCGTATGTTCGCGCAGGCGGGCGTCGCGCCGGATGAAGGACGAGAGCGCGATCGAGGGATGGTCCATCAGGCGCTGGCCGACACCCTCGAGGGCTGCGACCACGGGAATGCCGAGGTCGGTGAGCTGGCCCACCGGTCCGATACCGGCCCGCATCAGATGGGCGGGCGTATGGATGGCGCCGCTGGAAAGGATGATCTCTCGGCCACGGAACTCCTGTTCCTTGCCGCCGATCATCGCCGTCACGCCGACGCAGCGTGTGCCTTCGAACAGCAGGGCTTTTACCTGGGTGTCGGTCGAGATCGTGAGGTTGGCGCGCTTGCGCGTCTCAATGTCCAGATAACCCATCGCCGCCGACACCCGTCGCTCCTCGGCGTTGGAATGGGTGACGGGGAAGTAGCCTTCGACGAACTCGCCGTTCTGGTCGGGCAGGAACTTGAAGCCCTTCTGCTCGAAGGCCTTGCCGACCGCCTCGGCGTGGCCGCTCCAGTGCTTGCGTGGAATCCGCCGCACCGGAATGCGCCCATCCTTGCCGTGCAGCGGCCCGTCGAAATCGAGGTCGCGCTCGACTTTCTTGAAGTAGGGCAGCACATCGTTCCAGCCCCAGCCGGCGGCGCCGCGCGCCTGCCATTCGTCGTAGTCGGTGGGCGCGCCGCGGTTGGCCATCTGGCCGTTGATCGACGAGCCGCCGCCCAGCACGCGCGCCTGCTCGTACTTGCGCAGCGGCGGCCGGTTCTCCTGCGGATTGTTATGGCTGACGATCTGCGTATGGACCTTGAGCTCGGTCCAATGGAAGCGCGGATCGAAATAGGCAGTGCCGGAATAGCTGTCGGCAATTTCCGGCGGCTCCTTGCCCGGCGGCGTGTCTTGGCCCGCCTCGCACAGCAGCACTTTGTTGGAACTCCTGGCCGAGAGCCTGTTGGCCATGACCGAACCGGCCGAGCCGCCGCCCACGATAATGTAATCGTACACCGCGCATTTCCCCCGTTTGTTGGACCCACGCTAGCACGCCTGTGGGCTGATGTGGCCAAAGCAAGAAGCCGCTGCGGAACTGGAAAGGGCGAGGCGCGTTCCGGGACTGCCCCCAACGGAGGAGGCCCCAACAGAGGAGGCCCCAACAGAGGAGGCCCCAACAGAGGAGGACGGCAGATCATGAAACGCACCTTGCTGACCCTGGCCCTCGTGGCCGCCGCCGGCACCGCCGGCGCCCAGACGACCGTCACCCCGCCGTCGGTCGGCTCCGGAACCGTGACGACCCCGTCCGTGACCCCGGGCGGCGTGACGACTCCGGCCGCCCCCGGGGCACCCGCCGTCGGCGGTGCCACGATCATGCCGCCGGGCACCACGTCAGGTGGCGCGACAATGCCCAGCATCACCTCGCCGTCGGTCACAGCGCCGAACACTGCCAACCTGCCGGCGATCAATGCCGAAGGGTCGGCTGATGCCCGCGCCAAGATCGAGGCCGATGGCTACAGCAACGTCCAGGGCCTCAACCGAGGCGCCGACGGCAAATGGCGCGGCAAGGCTACGCGCGGCGGCGCCAATGTCGGCATCGTCGTTGACGCCCAGGGCAAAGTCGCTACCGAGTAGACGTTCGCTTTCGAAGCGTCGATTTTCCGCCTCGTTGCAAGACGGGGCGGGCTTTCGCCGTTGCCGTCGCCCGCGAAGCCTGCAATCGTTTCGAAACATTGCGCGGGAGGTTTCGTATGCCGGACATCACAGCCGCAAACGCAGACATCGCCACACCTGAACTCATGAAGTCGATCTCTGCGGCCTTCAACAGCCGCGATGTCGACCGCATCGTCGCCTGCTTCACCGACGACGCGACCTTCTGGCTGGCGCGCGGGCCGGAGCCGGTCGGCCGAACGCTCCGTGGCAAGGAAGCGATCCGCAAGACGCTCGCCGACCGCTTCAAGGTGATCCCCGACATGCGCTGGGACCACAAGGAGTACATCTACGCCGGCAACCGCGCGATCTCGGTCTGGACCGTAAGAGGCAAGGGCGCCGACGGCGAGGACCTCAACTACCAAGGCTGCGACATCTATACGTTCCGCGGCGGCAAGATCTCGGCCAAGGACACCTACTGGAAGATCGTCGAACAGAAGGATCGCCTCTGATGGCCCTCGATCTGGTGATCCGTGGCGGCACGGTCGTCGACGGCTCGGGCAAGGCCCGATTCACAGGGGATGTCGGCATCGCCGACGGCAAAATCGTCGAAGTTGGCCGCATCAAGTCGGTGGCCGCGCGCACCATCGACGCCGATGGCTTGATCGTCTCGCCGGGCTTCATCGACGGTCACACCCACATGGATGCCCAGGTCGCGTGGGATCCGCTGGGCAGCTGCTCGTGCTGGCACGGCGTCACCTCGGTGATCATGAGCAACTGCGGCTTTGCCTTGGCGCCTTGCAAGCCCGAGGACCGCGACTGGTATGCGCGCTGCCTCTCGGCGGTCGAGGATATCCCGACCGCGGCAATGGCGGCCGGGATCGACTGGACCTGGGAGACCTTCCCCGAATATCTCGCGACCGTGGAGCGCCTGCCCAAGGCGATCAACTACGGCATGTATATCGGCCATTCGGCGCTGCGCATGTATGTCATGGGCAAGCGCGCGCTTTCGGAGAAGGCTACTGAGGACGACATGGTCCGCATGGCCGCCGCGGTGAAGGAAGCGCTACGCGCCGGCGCCATGGGTTTCTCCAGCTCGCGTGCCTCGACGCATGTGACGCCCGACGACACGCCGGTCGCGAGCCGCATCGCCGAGTGGGAGGAGATCGACCGCATCGTGGCGGCGATGGCCGAGCTCGATGCCGGCATCTTTCAGGTCGGCCCCGACATTGCGAGTGGTGCTGCGCACCGCGCCTTCCTCGCGCGCCTGCGCGAAGTAGCGCTCGCCTACAAGCGCCCGATCATGTTCGGCGTGCTGGCGACCAAGCAGGGCGACGATCCGACAGGTTGGGCCTACCAGACCAAGTATATCGACGACACCGTGGCCGCCGGCGGTCGCATGTTCGGCCAAGGCACGACGCGCTCGATCAATGCGATCTTCTCGCTGAAGTCCTATCTGCCGTTCGACGTGCTGCCGGCGTGGCGCAAGGTCCGCGACCTGCCGATGGCCGAGCAGAAGCGGCGCCTGGCCGATCCCGAGGTGCGACGCGAACTGGTGGCGGCCGAGGGCCGAATGAAGCCACGCGACAACGTCTTCCAGGGAGGAGGGGCCGCGACCACGGATCCGCGCAAGCCGGACTATTCCAACCTGTACGCCATGAACGGCGTCGACTGGGACGATCCGACGGTCGAGCAGCTCGCCCGGGCGCGCGGACAGCATCCGGTCGAAGTCATGATCGACCTGTCGCTGGCCAACGAGAACCAGGTCTATGTTCAGCCGCTGGTCAATGAATCGCCGGACGACGTGCTCGGCATCCTGAAGCACGACCGCACGCTCGCCACCTTCTCGGACTCCGGCGCCCATGTGGCGCAGGAGATGGGCTCGTCGCTGCAAACGCATCTGCTGAGCTACTGGGTGCGCAAGCGCGGCGCCTTCACGCTCGAGCAGGCGGTCAAGAAGATCACCCATGACAATGCGCGGGCCTGGGAACTCAATGACCGCGGCCTCGTGCGCGAAGGTTATCGCGCGGATGTCGTGCTGTTCGAGGAGAACGGCATCCGGCCGTGCCTGCCGACGGTGGAAACGGACCTGCCCGGCGGCGCCCGCCGTCTGGTGCAGAAGGCCGAGGGCATCCAGGCCACGCTCGTGAATGGTGCCGTGGCTTTCGAGAACGGCGAGTCGACCGGGGCTTACTTCGGCCAGGTTTTGAAGGGCAAGCTGGCGTCATGAAGCCGATTCTTCTCGCGCTTGCCCTGACCTTCGCGGCCGGCTCCGCCTCGGCCCAGACCAAGCCTAATCCGGCCGGCACGATCGGCAGTGCCGATGCCAAGGTCCGTCTGCAGACCCTGGGCTACAAGGACATCCACGATCTGCGGCGCGGCGCCGACGGCCAATGGACGGCCAAGGCGACGAAGGGCAATGGTGAGAAGTCCGTAACGGTCAATCCCCGCGGACCGGTGGTCGCCCGCTAGGCGATTACAACTATTCGCCGTACCAGGCTTGTGCGAAGATGGCGCCCAAGCTTGGCTGATGACGCGACAATGAACCCCCCCGTCTATGACTATGAAGAGCGGATTCCCGCGGGGTACTACGACGAAATCTTCCGGCGGGGGGCAGGTGTCCGTTATAGCTGGCACGAACTGAAGTTCAGGGCCGTCGCGGCACATCTTGCCCAAACAAAGAAGCTGCTCGATATCGGATGCGGGCCGGGGACGTTCGTCGGCAACTATGCCGGTGACACCGAGGCGCTGGGCATCGATTCCAGCGCCTTGCAGATCGACTACGCTTGCCGGCATTACGGGACCCGGCACCATCGCTTTTCCACGCAATCGGTCGCCAACCTCATCGAAGCCGGGGAATGCTTCGATACGATAACCATGATCGAGCTGATCGAGCATCTTGCCCCGGAGGAGGCGACGCAACTGCTTGCCCAGTCGCGGCAACTGCTGTCGTCCGATGGTATGCTGATCGTAACGACGCCCAACTATGCCTCGCTTTGGCCAGTCATCGAGATGGGCGTCAATCTGGTGTCGCGGGTGAGCTATGAGGCGCAGCACATCAACAAATACCGCCGTGGCCGGCTGGTTCGTCATCTGAAGGATGCCGGCTTTGGCCGAGTGACGGTCAGGACCGCCGTCGGTCTGGCGCCGTTTGCCGCGGTGTTCGGCGCGAAGCCGGCGCAATGGCTGCAGGCACTGGAGGCGGCAACGCGGAATCTCGGGTGCGGAAATCTGTTGCTGGCAGTGGCGAGGTCATGACCGCGGTCTCGATCATCGTGCCGACCTACAATGAGGCGAAGAACCTCGCCGCCTTGTACGCAGGCGTTGCAGGCGCGCTCCGCGACATTTCCTGGGAGATCGTCTTCGTCGACGACAATTCACCCGATGGCACCGCAGATATCGCCCGCGATCTGGCGCGTCAGCACGACAATGTCCGTTGCATCCAGCGCATCCAGGAGCGCGGCCTGTGCTCGGCCGTGCAGTGGGGGGTTCAGGCGGCACACGGCGACGTCGTCGTGGTGATGGACGGCGATCTCCAGCACGACCCGGGCCTGATCCCGCGGATGATGGAGGAACTGGGCAAGGGCCAGGACATCGTCTCCGGCTCGAGGTTCCTGTCCGGTTCCCGCGCCGGGGGATTGCCGTCGGAGCTTCGCAACAGCCTGTCCGTCTACGGCAACAAGCTGATCAACCTCTATCTTGGTATCCGGCTGACCGACCCGCTGACGGGCTTCTTCGCCACGACTCGGGCGCTGTTCCTGCGGTCCATTCCCCGCATGCAGGCGGATGGCTTCAAGGTCTTCTTCGATTTGATCTATTACAATCGGAAGGCCGCCATCAAAGAGTTGCCGCTCGACTTTCGCGCCCGGCAGCATGGCAGCTCAAAGCTTGAGCTCTATGTGATCTGGCTGCTTCTCTGCGACATGATCTCGAAATTGTCCCGTGGCCTTGCGCCGCCCAGGCTCGTCAGCTTCGTCGGCGTCGGGTTGATCGGCTCAAGCGTCCATTTTTCCGTGCTCTACACCAGCCTGTCGGCAGGAGCGGTGTTTTGGGTTTCGCAGGCCATTGCCACGGTGATGGCGATGATCTTCAACTTCACCCTCAACAACATCCTCACCTACACCGATCACCGGCTCGTGGGCGCCACCTTCTACAAGGGCCTGCTGCTGTATAGCTTCATCGCGTCTTTCGGGATCGTCGCCAACGTCAGCACGGCGCAACTTACCTACGAGCTTTTCCAGTTCCATACGTTCCTCGCTGCCTGCATGGGCATCTTGATCGACATCGTCTGGAGATTCGTCATTTCGAATCGATTGATCTGGGGGAACTCGTCGATCTTCAAGAAGGCTGCATGATGCTGGACAGGCTGAAGCGGGCCTTGCTCGAGCCTGCGAACAACCTTCAGGTCTGCGGCTTCATCTGCCTCGCCGCTGCCGTGCTGATGCTGGCCGAAGTCTTTGCCATCGATTCCAGAGGTGTTTTCCTGGCCGTGGCCGCCGTGACGGGCCTTTGCGCACTGTCACTCGTCTATGCCGCATCGAAGGGCGCGTTTTCCCGGCTCGACCTTCGCCTTGCCCGCCTGGGAACGCACGCCGTTTTTCCCGTTCGACCGGGCAATCCGTATCGTCCCAGCGCTCTTTCCATTCTGCTCTATGGCGCCGGAGTCATCGGCGCCGTCGGCGGCTACAGCTATCTCGCCCTGGCCGACGCCGGCACGATCTCCTCCGAGGCCGACCTCGTGGACTGGGGGCGCCTCGACAAGCGCCCGATGGTGCTGGGCTATCTGGTCGTGGTGGCATTCGTCGCCTTTCACTGGTTCATGGTCGGCTTCTTTTTCGAGCCGGCAGCTGTCAATCGTCGCGGAACCGATGCTTCGATAGGCTGGCCGGCCAGGCTGGCGGGTGGCGTGGCCATCGCGCTACTGGCCTATTGCTGGATAGCGCTTCCCGCCCTTCGCAGCGTAGCTCCCGAAGCTGGCGGCGGCATGGCCAGGTTCTACGATCTTCATTCCCATGTTCATCTTGGCGCCCTGGAACAGATCCGGTTGGGCGCGGTGCCGTACCTGGAGGCACAGACGCAGTATGGCCTCGGCAACCAACTGCTGATGTATTTCCTCGTCAATGTCGTGCACTTCAGCAATCACGGCTTCTACGCCGCGAACATTCTGCTCAACGCAGTGTGCGTGGTGGGCTTCTTCGTTCTTCTGCAGCAAGCCCTGGGCTTTCGCTGGGCCCTCGCTGGATTGATCGGCTGGATAGTGCTGCCAAGCCCCTACAGCGTCGTCGATTTCACCGGATGGGCCATCTTCACGCGCTGGCTGGCGATCCCGATCCTGGCCTTGCTGCTGGCCCATCGGCTGCTCGCCGTGGGCCCCGGCAGGGGGACGTGGCTCGTGGCGTGTGGGGCGGGGATCATCTGGGGTCTCGGGGGATTTCTCAGCCAGGAGAATTTTTCCGGCGGTTTCCTGGTGCTTCTGTTCGCCCTGACACTGTTCGGACCTGCCTCCGGCATGGGATTGCGGCTCATCGCCCAATTCGCCGCTGCGTTCATCGGATGCGGTGTGATCACCTTCGCTGTGCTGGTCTCGAGTTTCCTCGGCGTAGCACACTTGCTCGAAGCATTTGCCTTGGCCAACGCCAAGTCCGGCCTGGTGATGGCCGGCCACTCCAATTCGATCTGGTCCGACGATCTTGGCCTGTCGCTGGCCTTCAAGGTCCTGAACGGGCGGCTCTATACGACTTTCGGTTCCTACGGCGAGCTTGTTGAACTGCTTGAAACCTACGGCCTCGCGATCCTGTTGGTGGTCGCCATGGGGCTGTTCGCGGGCGTTCTTGGCCGGCGCCGGCGTTCTCTGAGGGACGGGGAGCGGACGTTTCTCTGGAAGTTCGGCGCCGTCGCGGTCGGTGCCTACGTGCTCCATCTCTTCACACTGCTTCGCTCCGACGCTTCGCATCTCGCCGGACCGTCATTTCTGCTGCCGTTGTTCCTGCTGATGCTGCCGCTGTTTGTCTGGCGCTTTGTTCCACGCGGACCGCTGGGCGTCGGCGTATTGGTGGTATCGATGGGCTTCATTGCCGGGTCGGCGATTGCCGAACGCCATGAGGTCGGGCGCAAGATCGGTGATCTCGGGAATGTCTGGAAGGACACGACCGCCTCCCTCGCCATCTATCGCGAGCTTCGAAGCTTCAGGGGGCAATCGACGGATCTGACCTCGCGCTATTCTCCAATCCCGCGGTATCAAAAAGCCTTTCGCGCCGACAAGGATTTCGGCGAGGCTCAGGAACTGTTCGGCCTGCTCCATGAACGGTTGCTCGGTCGTCCGGTCGAGCTGGGTTTCTACAGGGTGGATGGCCTCGTGGAGAATCCCGATTCATTCTATTTCCTCGGCGGCTTCCGGTCGGTCTCCGGCATCACTTCGCCCAAGAACAGCATCTGGCTGAAATCGGAGGAGGAGGCCTGGATCAGGAAGCTTGCCGGCGCCCGAGGCGCGTGCGTCTTCTTCGAGCCCGAACCCAAGGGCAAACTGTTCGAGGCATGGATGAGGTCGGTCCAGCCGCCAGGCACGATTGTTCTGGAGCCGATCGTCGGGAAGCGCGCCTACGGCGTCTTGGCCTGCAAGAGCTGATCGCGCGTCAGCCGAGTTCCCTGCGCACGATCGCGGCGCCGGCTGCCAGGGACTTCAGCTTTCCGAACGCCGTTGCGCGCGGCAGGTACTTCATGCCGCAATCGGGCGCCGGCAGCAGCTTGTCGGGCGAAAGGTATTTCAGGCCGGCGCGGATGCGGCCGGCGATCTTCTCCGGCGTCTCGATCTCCGGATCGTTGAGGTCGATGACGCCAAGCATGACTTTCTTCGGTGCGAGATCCTTCAGCACGCCTAGGTCGATCTTGGGTTGGGCCGATTCGATGGAGATTTGCTGGGCGATGGTGTCGGCGAGCTGCGGCAGGAACGAATAGCCGGTGGGCTTGCTGAGGCCGGGCACCACGGCGGCGTAGCCGAAGCAGAGATGGATGACCGTGGGCACGCTGATGCCCTGGAGTGCCCGATTGATGACCTTCACCGCGTAGCGGCTGGCCTCCTCCGGGTTGTTGCGCAGCCATGGCTCGTCGAGCTGGATCACATCGGCGCCGGCCTTGACGAGGTCATGCGCCTCCTCGTTCACCGCCGCGGCATAGTCCATGCACATCGCCTCTGCATCCTTGTAGAACTCGTCCTTGACCTGCTGGCCCATGGTGAAGGGGCCGGGGAGTGTGATCTTGGCCGGCCGGTCGGTGTTGGCGCGCAGGAACTGCATGTCACGCACCTCGACCGGCCGCGTGCGCCGGAGCTTGCCGACGACACGCGGCACCGGCGTCTTCTGGCCCGACCGCGTCATCACGTAGCCGGGGTTGTCCTGGTCGATGCCGTCCAGCGCCGTGGCGAAATGGTTGGAATAGCTTTCGCGCCGCATCTCGCCGTCGGTGATGATGTCGATGCCGGCCCGCTCCATGTCGCGGATGGCGAGCAGGGTGGCGTCGTCCTGCGCCTGCTGCAGGTAGGCCTCGGGCACGCGCCAGATCTCCTTCAGGCGCGTGCGCGGGACGACCTTCGACAGCATCTCGCGGTTCACCAGCCAGTCCGGCTGCGGGTAGCTGCCGACGACGGTGGTTTGGAGAAGCGGTTCGTTCATCACTGGAGCTTGATGTCGGCCTTCTTGGCCAACGCTGCGTTTTCCATGACCTCGCGCGCGACGATCGCGTCGAGCTCGGCCGGTGTGGTCGGCGAGGAGTCGGTGCCGAGCGCGGCCAGCCGTTCCTTGACCTCGGGCGAGTCGAGCGCCTTCTTCACCTCGGCATTGAGCTTGGCGATGATCGCGGGCGGCGTCCCGGCCGGCGCGAACAGGCCGACCCAGAAATTGTAGCCGCTGTCCTTGAAGCCCTGCTCCTCGGTGGTCGCAAGGTCGGGCAGCACCGACGAACGCTTGGGGCTGCCGTTGGCAAGTGCCACCACGCGGCCGTCGCGGATCAGCGGCAACGCGGCGATCACGGGGCAGAAGTAGATATCGGTGCGGCCGTTCATCGTGTCGCCGAGCGCCTCGGGCGTGCCTTTATAGGGGACGTGCACCGTGTCGATGCCGGCTGCGAGCTTGAACTTCTCGGCGTTCATGTGGGTGCCGCTGCCGGTGCCGGCGGTCGCATAGGTGAGTTTGCCCGGCTCCGCTTTCGCAGCCTTCACATAGTCGGCCGCGGTCTTCCAGCCCTTCGACGGCGAGGCGACCATGATGTTGGGCTGCACGGCCAGCAGGCTGACCCCCGGAAGATCCTTCACGGTGTCATAGGGCATGGTGGGATAGATCGCGGCATTGACCGTGTGCGCCGAGGAGTTGGCGAGCAGCGTGTAGCCGTCGGGTGCCGCCTTGGCGACCTGGTTCGCGCCGATCGTTCCGCCGGCCCCGGGCTTATTCTCGACGATGACCGTCTGGCCCAGGTTCTTGGACATGACCGCCGCCAGGGCGCGTGCCGTGACGTCGGTGGCGCTGCCTGCCGTGAAGGGCACGACGATGTTGATCTGTTTGGTGGGATAGTTCTGCGCCGACGCGGGCAGGGCGGCGAGCGCCACTGCGAGTGCCCCTGTGAGCGCAAGTGCGATCAGACGTGTCATGGTTTCCTCCCATTATAACATCGCCGCTATTTCGCGGCTGATGCTTTTTACTTCGAGTCGCGACAGAATTCGTTCGCCTGACGCCGCCAGCTTGGCGCGGACGCCGGCCACGTCCGACCATACCAGCTTGCCGTCGCGCTTGGCGAACCTTCCCGCCACCAACACGTCGCGTACCCGCGCGCCCGAACCCTGCATCACGACGGTGGCCACGGGGTCGTGCACCGGCCACATGGCGAGCGGCCCCAGCGACATCACCGCGATGTCGGCTTGCTTGCCCGGCGCCAGGCTGCCGATGCGGTCGGCCATGCCCAGCATCGCGGCACCTCGCGTGGTGATCCAGTCGAGCGCTTCGGCGGCCGGTATGGTGGAGGTGGCGGGAATGCCGCCGCTCCGAGTGCGTTCCGCGGCGTTGTCGAGGGCGCGCTGTGAGGCGAGCGCCATGCGCGCCACGGTGAACATATCGCCGCTGATCGCCGATTCGAGGTCGACGCCGACTGAGGGCGCGGAGCCCAGGGCACGCAGGCGGCCGGTGATGGGATGGCCGTGGCCCTGCGCCATCTCGTTCTCCGGCGTGCTCGAGAAACTGACGCCGACGCCGACAAAGGATTCCAGCTGCGCATCGGTGAGGTTGTTGCCGTGCACGATGTTGATATGCGGGCCGCACAGGTTTTGCAGCATCAAGGTTTCCCAACCGCCCGGTGTCTTCGCCTCGCCGCCGCCCTGGTGCATGCTGGCGATCAGGCCGAACTCGCGGGCCAGCGCAAAATCGTGGGCGCTGACTTCGAGCGTGGAGTAGTGCGGCCCCAGGATCGCCATGCCGAGGGTTACCAGCGCATCGCGATCGGCGAGTGGGCCTTTCAGCAGGCGCTCGATTTCCCTGCGCGGGTGAGGAACCTCGGAGAAATGCGGCTCGCCGGGCTTGGGATCGGGCTTGGGCGAACCGTGGAAGAAGGCGGCGCGGATGCCGCTTTCCTTCAATCCGGCAATGCCGGCGTCGGTGTGTTCGGGCGTCGGATTGTTATGGCACCAGTCGACCAGGGTGGTGACGCCATGGTCGAGCTGGTTCAGTGCGCCCGCCAACGTGGCGACATGGATGTCGTCGGGTGTGAACACGGTGGCGAGGCCGGCATGCACGTGACGGAAATATTCCAGCAGAGTCCAGTTGGCGGCGACCGAGCGCAGCGCCGTCTGCCAGGTGTGCATATGGGCGTTGATCAGCCCCGGCATCACGAAATGGCCAGCGCAGTCGATGATCTCGGCGTCGCCGGCGGCGATCGTCGGCGCGACACCGGCGATGCGGTCGTCCTCGATCAGCACGTCGCCGCTCGGCAGCACGCCCAGCCCGGCGTCCTGGGTGACGACGATGCCGGATTTCAACAGCAGCCGGGGCATGGCTATTTCAGCCCGTCGCTCACATCGACGTTCTCCGGCTTCAGCGTCATGCCGGCGGCACGCGCGAGCTCGAGCAGCAGCACGGAGAAGTCGACATCGCCGGGGTGCTGATTCGACAGCGCCAGCACGGAGTCGCGCGTGACCGAGGCGGTCGGCATCATCACGCCGAAGGACTTGGCCGCGCCCATGCCCAGTTCCATGTCCTTGAGCAGCAGCTTGGGCGTGAAAGTGGTGGTGAAGTCGAGGTTCACCAGCGCCGGCGTCTTGTACCTTGTGTACATCGATCCGAGCACGCTCTGGTTGATCGATTCCAGGAAGACGTGGCGCGGGATGCCGGCTTTCTCGGCCAGCAGCGTGATCTCGCACAGTGACTGGATGATGACGCCGAACATGGTGTTGTGCGCGATCTTCCAGATGCGCGAGAGCTCACCCTCGCCGACGTACATCGCGGAGCGTCCGAGGGCCTGGAGCAGCGGCTCGACGGCGTCATATTCGGCCTTGGGGCCGGACGCCACGACCAGCAGCTTGCCGGCCTTGGCGACCTTGGCATTGCCCGACACTGGTGCGCTGAGATAGGCGACACCCGCCTCGGTCAGGCTCTTGCGGATCTCGGCCGAGCCGGTGTCGGAAATCGACGACATGTCGACCACGCGCTTGGGCCGCGCCTTGCCCGCCAGCACGCCATTTTTGCCGAACAGGATGTCCTTCAGATCATCGGTGGTCGACACCATGGTGAAGACGGTGGCACAGTGCGCCATCGCCATCTTGTCCGTCACGACCTCGGCGCCGATCTGGGCCAGCGGGTCGGCCTTGGAGGCGGTGCGGTTCCAGACCGAGACGCCGTGACCGGCGTTTACCAGCCGGGCTGCCATGGCCTCGCCCATGCGGCCGAGGCCGATCCACCCGATGGAATGCGATGCTTTGCTGGTCATGGCGATGGAACCCCGGGATGACGTTTGACGTTGCGCCGCAGTTTGCGAGGGGATTCAATCGCTGTCCATGAAATGGAAAATCTGGGGGCTATTGCTGGTCGTGGCACTGGCCTCGTGCAGCGGCGATCTTCCGAGCAGTTCGGTTCGCGAGGGGCAGGGTGAGCGCACCTATGGCCTGCTGAGCCCGTCGACCGCGCTCACCTCCCTGATCCGCGATCGCGGAATTGAGGCGCCCGATCCGTCCAGGCCCGAACCGTTGCTGCGGCAGCTCCAGCGCGAACTCGCCAAGAGCGATCCGGCCGGCGCCTATGCCGGCATTACCTACGATCTCACGCGCGGCAACACGCTGATGGCAGACTGGCTGGTGCAGACGCCCAACCGCTGGGGCCGTAAGGCCGACGATCTCACCTGGTTCGCCATGGGCTGCAAGGATTGCGAGCCCGACATCTCGCTGCCGTCCTGCAGCAGCGATGCCGACTGCCGTGGCGGCACCTGCGCCGCCATCTGGCCGTTCACGCCCGGCAGCCGCGACGCCAAGCGCAAGGTCTGCCTCGGCCATTCCGATGCCCTGCCGCTCCGCATCCACGACCTGGTGGCGAGCGCGCGCCAGACCGTCGACATCGTGCAGCTTCAGCCGGCGCCCGATGGCCGTTTCGTCGCCGCCCTGCGCGCCGCCATCACCCAGCTCGCCTACAGCCGCCGTCCGGTCGAGATCCGCTTCCTGATCGGCCAGTTTCCCCCCAAGGGCGTCGATGCCGCGGCGCTCCTGAAGGAACTGGTGTCCGGCGCCCGGAACATCCCGGGCTCGCGTGTCTCGGTGAGCGTCGCCGCGATGCGCTCGTGCACCGCCCTCGAGACCTGCAACAGCTTCTCGTGGAACCATGGCAAGTACATCGTGGTCGACGATCGCGAGGCGCTGGTCGGTGGCCATAATTTCTGGACCGACGATTATCTCACCGACAATCCTGTGCACGACCTGTCGATGCAGGTGCGCGGACCGGCGGCTGGCAGCGCCTCGCGCTTCGCCGACCGGATGTGGCGCTTCGTCTGCGAC
Source organism: Reyranella massiliensis 521 (assembly GCA_945860205.1). Taxonomy (GTDB): domain Bacteria; phylum Pseudomonadota; class Alphaproteobacteria; order Reyranellales; family Reyranellaceae; genus Reyranella; species Reyranella massiliensis_B. The sequence continues at coordinate 19,767 of CAMARK010000005.1, forward strand.
AATACCGGCCAGAAGGAATCGATCTCGCTGGTGAGTTTTACGCCGGGCGAGAGCAAACCGGGGCAACGGTGCCCACCGGCCTTCGCGGCCGCTCAGGTCCGTCAGGTCCGCCCGGTCGTGGCTGCCGGCAGCCTCGAAGTCATGGCGATCGGCCGGCTGGGGTCGGGTATCACTCAGGATTTCGCCAATCAGAGCGAACTGGCGCGCGACTTGATGTTCGGCGCGGCACGCAAGAACATCTACATCGCCCAGCAGGACCTCGGCTTCCGCTTCGGCCGCTCCGACACGCTCTTTCCCGAGGGCGCGTTGAACGAGATGGTCGACCTGATGACGGAGCGCGACGGCAACGTTTACGTCGTGCTCTCCAATCCGGGCTCGATCGGCAACGGCGGCAGCCCGTATTTCAACGACGTACCGGTGGAAATGCTGGCCAAGCGCCTCAAGGAGATCGTGCAGAAGCGCCTCGAGGCGGCCGATCCCAAGTCGCGCTACGGGATCCGCCGCGGTCCCGATCCGGTGAACGCGCTGCTGTGCAGCCGCTTCCACCTTGCGCCCTTCCGCTTTGGGCCGGACGATTCATGGCCCGGCGGCAAGACGATCGCCAACCATTCCAAGTTCTGGATGGTCGACGATCGCGTCTTCTATATCGGCTCCGACAACATGTACCCGGTCAACCTGCAGGAGTTCGGCTACATCATCGACGACCGCAAGGGCGCCGATGCGATGCTTGAGTCCTACTGGAACCCGCTTTGGCAATGGTCCAAGCGCGCCGCCGTCTCCGGCGACGGCGTCGAGAAGTGCATCTTCCGCGAAATCCTGAAGTAGCTCATTTCGCCGGATCGATCGGCGTCACGATGCCCTCGGCCGCCTCGATCACCTCGCCGGCATCGAGGCAGAGATCCTCGCGGTTGCGCATCGCCATGATCTGGACGCCGGTGCGCAGCTTGCCGTGGCTGCCGACCGGCACGGCGAGGCCGGGCAGGCCGAGCAGCGGGGCGAGCAGAGCGGGACGCATCGCTTCCAGCACCTGTGCCTGGCCGTCACGGGTGATGTCGGCCACCTGCTTGGGCGGCAGGTCGGCGAGCGTCGGCAGGATCAGCAGCGGCCATTGCTGGAAGAAGCTCATCCAGCGGAACAGCAGGCTCTCGCGTTCGGTGAGGGCCGCGACATAGGTCGCGAGGTCGACCGGCCGATGAATGTCGAGCCAGCCCCGCATGGCGGCGATGCCGTCGGGGTCGCCCATCTTCTGCATCGTCGGCCACAGGCCGCCGATGACATCGGTGACACAGATCTCGTGCCATAGCTCGACGCCCCGCTCGATGTCGGGCGGCAGCACCTCGTCGACGACGTAGCCCGCGGCCTGCAGGTGCTTGCCGGCCTGGCGCACCGCCGCGACCTGCGCCGGATGGCTCTTGCCGCCCGGCACCTCGGGCACGATCGCGACCTTGATCGGCCGTGCCGGCGGCGGGCCCCGCATCGGCACGTCGTTCCAGCGCCAGTCCCGCCGGTCGCCGCGCGCCATCACCTCGAGCGCGAGGCGCGCGTCGCGCACCGTGCGCGTGTGCGGGCCCTGCACCGCCATCAGCACGGCGCCGATCGGACGTCCCGTTGCCGCCGCACTTGGATTGAGGGACGGGATACGCGCAAAACCTGTGCGCAGGCCGACCACGCCGTTGCAGTAGGCGGGAATGCGCACCGAGCCGCCGATGTCGTTGCCGTGCGCGATCGCACCGATGCCGACCGCGACGGCAGCTCCCGCGCCGCCGCTCGAACCGCCCGGCGTCACCGAGGGATCGCGCGGATTGAGCGTGCGGCCGTGCAGGGCATTGTCGGTGAAGATGCGCATCGAGAAAGCCGGCGCATTGGTGCGGCCGACGATGATGGCGCCGGCATGCTTCAGGTTGGCGACGACGGGACTGTCTTCCTTGGCGATGAAATCCTTCAGCGGGATGACGCCGTTGTCGGTCGGCAAGCCCGCCTGGTCGACATTGATCTTGGTGGTGACCGGCACGCCGTGCAGCGGCGGCAACGCATGGCCGCGGGCGCGGGCGGCATCGGCGGTCTCGGCCTGGGCGCGGGCGTCGTCTTCCAGCACGCGCACCACGGCGTTGATCGCGGGATTGACCTTGTGCAGGCGGGCCAGCACCGAATCGACGGCTTCGCGGGCCGAGGCCTGCCCGTTGCGGATGAGACGCGCCAGATCGGTCGCGTCGTATTGCCAAAGTTCCATGAAAGCTTCTCCTTAGCGGCGCCGCAGCGTCCGGGAGAAGCGCGCCGTTGGCAAGTATGCCGATGTCGCGTCAGTTTCCGCGCATGCGCGTGCAATCCCACGGGCAGGGCTGTGGGTCGCCACAGGCGGCCAGTGGCGTCAGCAACAGCGCGATCAAGAGAAGTTTCCACGCCATGTCGATCCTCCAACGCTCGGCTTCAAGCGCTAAGCAATGAGGTCGAACGGCCGCCGTGTGAAGTCACGTTTGAGGGAAGCAGCCGTGAGGATGTTGCCGTGCCGTGCCGTGGATCATCGGACTTCTCCCGGGCGGCTGACGCTGCACAAATTATCAGAGGGCACGCCTTAGGAGAATCAGCTACTTGCGGGCAACGCTGGCGGCTAGTCTCGCGGCGAAGCGCGAGGAGAAGCGGCATGAAGTGGCAGGATCGTCGTCTGCTCGACCTGTTCGGCGTGGAGCATCCCATGTTGCAGGCGCCGATGGCCGGCGTGACCTCGCCGCAGATGGCGATCGCGACCTCCGAGGCGGGCGCGCTGGGCTCCATTGCCGCCGCGATGCTGACTCCGGAAGGCACCCGGCAGGAACTTCAGATGGTGAAGCAGGGGACCAGCCGGCCCTTCAACGTCAACTTCTTCGTGCACAAGCCGCCGGCCGTGGACGCGGTGCGCGATGCGCAGTGGCGGCAAAAGCTTGCGCCGTATTTTGGTGAGCTTGGCGTCGCGCCCGATACCAAGGGGCCGTCACGCGCCGCGTTCGACGCCTCGATGTGCGATCTCCTGCTGGAGTTCATGCCCAAGGTGGCGAGTTTCCATTTCGGCCTGCCCGACCGCACCCTGGTGAAGCGCCTGAAGGCGGCGGGGATTCTGGTGCTGAGTTCGGCGACCACGGCCGAGGAGGCGCGTTGGCTGGAGGGCGAGGGCGCCGATGCGGTGATCGCGCAGGGCGCCGAGGCCGGCGGCCATCGCGGCATGTTTCTGGTCGACGACATCCTGCGCCAGGCAGGCACGATGGCGCTGGTGCCGCAGGTCGTAGATGCCGTGAAGGTACCGGTCATCGCCGCCGGCGGTATCGGCGATGGCCGCGGCATTGCAGCGGCATTGGCGCTGGGGGCTGCCGGCGTCCAGATCGGCACCGCCTTCATGCTGACGCCCGAGGCCAAGACGGGTCCGCTTCATCGCGCGGCGCTGAAGCAAGCCAATGACAACAGCACCGTGCTCACCAATGTGTTCACCGGTCGGCCGGCGCGGGGCATCGTCAATCGCATCGTGCGCGAGGTCGGGCCCATGAGCGCCGACGCCCCGGCCTTTCCGCGCGCCGCCGAAGCGACGCAGCCTCTGCGTGGCCCGGCCGAGGCCAAGGGTTCGACCGACTTCACACCGCTGTGGAGCGGTCAGGCGCCGACGCTGGCGCGGGAGATGCCGGCGGGCAGCGTGATCGCGAAACTGGTGGCCGAAACCGACGCCGCCCTCAAGCGGACGCGGGGATGACTGTGTCGAGCAGCCGGTCGACGAAGCCGCGCGTGATCGGCGCGTGGCCCATCAGCAGGCGGTAGAACAGCGGACCGAAGACGAGGTCGAGGACGAGTTCCATGTCGGCGGGAGGGGCGGTCAACCTTTCCTCGATGCAGCGTTCCAGCAGCAGGCGCGTGGCGTCGCGGTTGCGGGCGATGAATTCGTTGCGGAAGGCCTTGGCGAGTTCGGTCTCCGACTGGGCCGCCGCCACCATGGCCGCCACGCTGCGGCCGGTCGGGGCGGCGAAGGCATCGGCCACCGCGTGGAGCTGGGCGCGCAGGGCGGCATAGGGTGAGCGGGTGTTGCGGGCCGCCTCCGGTGCGCCGGTCACGTCGAGGAATGCAGCCATCGCCACGGCGGGCGCGTTGGGCCAGTAGCGGTAGATCGTGGGGCGGCTGACACCGGCCTTCTGGGCGATCGCCTCTATGGTGACGGCGGTCAGGCCGCCGCGCTCGAGCAGCGCCCGGGCGGCGGCCAGGATCGCGGCGCGGGTGCGCGGATCGCGTGGCCGGCCGCGCGTGGTTGTGGATGAGGGTTGACGAGTCATCTATTAATGTTACGGTACGTAACGTAATATAACACAGGTGATGCCATGACAGCAAAGCAGAATGCCGCGACGCAGACTTCCGCATCCCAGACCTTGCGGGCCCATGCCACCGTGCACGACGCCAAGGCGGCGATCGCGTTCTACATAAAAGCGTTCGGCGCGGTGGAACTGTTCCGCCTGGTCGAACCGGCGGGTCGGGTCGGCCATGCCGAGATCCAGATCGGCGACAGCGTGCTAATGCTGAACGATGAATACCCCGACTTCGGTGCAAAAAGCCCGGCCTCCGTCGGCGGCTCGCCCGTTGCCTTCCATATCCAGGTGCCGGATGCCGACGCCGCCGTGGACCGCGCCGTCAAGGCCGGCGCCACCGTGGTGCGACCGGCCCAGGACGAGTTTTACGGCGATCGCATGGGCATGGTGGCCTGCCCCTTCGGCTATCGCTGGTCGCTCGCCATGTCCAAGGAGCAGGTGAGCCCGGCCGAAATGCAGAAGCGCTGGACCAAGATGCTGGAGGGAGGAAAGGCATGAGTGCAATCGACATGGCCTCTTGCCCGATCCATCTCGGCCTCGGGGGGACCGTGAAGGTCGAGCCGCGGTTCACCGGCGATTTCGCCTGGTATGAGGCCTACGGGGAACGCCATCGCAGTGATGGTCGGGAGGGCCGGCTGGTTGCCATGCACACCTTCGATGCCTCCTGGAGTGCCTGGGAGATGCACCCCGCCGGCGCTGAAGTCGTGCTCTGCACGGCGGGAACGATCACCTTGCTCCAGGAACAGGCCGACGGGACGGTAACGAACGTCCGGCTTGGCGCGGGTCAGTATGCGATCAATCCGCCGGGCGTCTGGCATACCGCCCATGTCGACGAGCCCTGTACCGCGGTGTTCATCACCGCGGGCGAGAGAACGCAGCATCGTCCTCGCTGAAGGTCAACGCTCGGTGAAGGCCAGTTTGGCGCCCAGCGCCGCGAACGCTCCGGCAAAGGTTCGGCGCATCCACGTCATCACGCGCGGCCGAGATCACATGGTCGCGCACGGAGGCCGCGAACAGGCCGTAGGCCACGAAGACCACGAAGGTCATCAGCATGAAGACGGCGCTCAGCATCAGCATGTGCGGCACCGGATGCGCCTCATCCGTGCTCACGAACTGCGGCAGGAACGCCAGGAAGAAGATCGACAGCTTGGGATTGAGGATGTTGATCAGGACGGCTTCGACCGTCACCTGCAGGTCCGTCCTGGCGTTGGTTTCTTTGTTGATGCTGAGCGCGCCACGCTCGCGCAGCGTGTTCCAGGCCATGTAGAGAAGGTAGGCGACGCCCAAGTACTTGAAGGTCTCGAAGGCGAGCGCGCTGGTGTGCAGCAGGGCCGCCAGTCCCAGGATCGCCGCCGCCATGTGCGGCACGCAGCCGAGCGTGCAGCCGAACGCCGCCACGACGCTGGCCCTGGAACCGCGCGAGAGGCCGGCCGCCAGCGTGTAGAGCGCGCCGGTGCCGGGCGAGGCGACGACGATGAAAGACGTGATCAGGAATTCGAGACTCAAGGGACGGCAATCCTCAGAAAAGCGAGAAATACTCGCGCTGCTCCCAGTCGCTGACCTCCGAGGCGAAACGGTCGATCTCGGCCTGCTTCAGCTTGAGATAGTAGTCGACGAAGAAACCGCCGAAGGCGTCGCGCAACACCTGGTCGCCGCGAAGCGCTTCCAGCGCCTCGCCGAGGCTGCGCGGCAGCAAGGGCGCCTTGGTGTCGTAGGGCGTGTCGGCCGAGGGGCCGGGATCGAGCTGGCGCCTGATCCCGTCGAGGCCGCTCGCCACCTGGCTCGCCATATAAAGGTAAGGATTGGCAGCAGGCTCGCCGACACGGTTTTCCAGATGCGTTGCCGGGTCGCCCGGCCCGCCCAGCACGCGAACCATGACGCCGCGATTGTCGCTGCCCCAGACCGCGCGGTCCGGGGCGAGCGAGAAGGGGCGGTAGCGTTTGTAGCCGTTGAGGGTGGGCGTGCTGAAGGAAGCGGCGGCCCGCGCATGCTCGAGAAGCCCCGCCATATAATGCCGACCCACGGCCGACAGCGTTTCGGTCGGGTCCATGAAGGCGTTGGCGTGGCTCTTCCGGTCTCTCAGCGACTGATGCAGGTGCCAGCCGCTCGACATCACGTTCGGCAGCTTGGGCCGACACATGAAGGTGGCGTGATAGCCATGGCGTTGGGCCACCTGCTTCACGGCGCTGCGGAACAGCATCATCGTATCGGCAGATTCCAGGCCCGTCGCGGTCCGGAAGGTGAACTCGACCTGGCTCGGGCCGAACTCGACCTCGATCGAGCGCAGCGGCAGCACGAGATCGGCGATGTTGCTGCGCATGATCTCCAGGATCGGATCCATCTCGTCGTGGCGCAACTCCGTCAGGTATTGATAACCCTGGTTGAGCAGCGAGACCTCGGGCGGCTCGCCTGACGGGCCGGCATTGCCGGTCGCGAGATGGGTCTTCTCGAGCTTGAAGAGATGGAACTCGACTTCCAGTCCTGTCACCAGCTCGTAGCCCTGCTCGGCCAGCGCCGCCAGGCTCTGGCGCAGGACATGGCGCGTGCTGAGCGGCATCGGCCGGCCATCGGCATAAAGAATGTCGCACAGCATCCAGCCGGTGTGCGGCGCCCAGGGCAGCACGCGGAAGGTTGCCGGATCGGGCAGCATCATCACGTCGGCCGCGCCTTCGAGTTCCTTCATCCCGAAGCCGCCGCCCGGCGTCCATACCGGAAACACCGTGCGGTGCGAGGTGTCCTTCAGCAGCATGGTGGTGGTGAAGCCGACGCCGTTCTTCATCGCGGCGGCAATCTCGCCGGCCACCAAAGTCTTGCCGCGCAAAATGCCATGCTGGTCGGCGAAGGAGAGGCGCACCACGGTGAGTTCGCCTGCCTGGATGCGGCGCTCGGCCTCGCGCGCGGCAGCCTGACGCTCGGCCGTCCACAGACCGGCTTTTTCAGCGAGATGCATGCAGCACGTCAGGCCACAAGAGGTGGGGCGGTGTTGGCGGCCCAACTGGAGCCGCTGCGGCGCCTTGCATCGACATCCTTCCAGTAGGACTGCCAGCCCTCGGTCGGGCCCATGCCGTCGATGGCGATCGGGCCGCGGATCGCGGCGGCACGCGCCGGGTCGAGCCACATCGGCGGCTTCTCGCCGTTGGCGACCTGGCCGATGGCCGACAGAAGCATGCGGCGGTAGGCCACGATCGCCTTGTCGGTCGTGCCGAGATGCTCGCGCGTGCGATCTTGTATCCGGCCCTGGCTCTCGATCGCCCATTGATCGTGGACGTTGATGTCGAAGCCCATGCCGGTAAAGGTCTGGTTCTTCTGTTCCTGGACGTTGTGGCCCCAGCCGTTGTGGCGGCCGACGCGCGGGCGGTAGTCGGGCAGTTCGTAGAGCTTTAGCCGCTGCTCGCGCATGGCGGCGTGATCGACCGGCGCGCCGAAGCTGGTGAAGATCGCGTACCAGTAGCAGCTCGTATCGTCGATCGGCACGTGCCACTGGGTGATCGTCATCTCGGCGCTCATCGGAATCACAAACGCATACGGGAACACGAGATTGGTGACGCGTACATGGGTGTGCTGGTCGTTGAGCTTGCGCAGCGCAAAGAGGCGCATGCCGTAGTCCGTCGCCTCGACATCGAGCCTTGGCCGCGTGAACTCGCGCAGCAGCCGGGTCATCGGGATGTCGGAGTCCGAGGAGGCGCCGCGGAACTGCTTACCGTAGGCGCCGCCGGTGTCCTCGTCCTCATAGAAGCGGTGGAGGTACGAGGCGTGCGCGGGATCGATGCCGACCTCCAGCGCCTGCAGCCAGTTGCAGTCGATCAGGCCCTTGAAGGCAAAGGCATGCGTGCCGGGCGCGAGGAAACAGTCGAAGTCGGGGAAGGCCGGCGCCTCGCCTTCACCGAGGTAGGCAAAGATGATTCCGTTCTTGACCATCACCGGATAGCTGCGCTGGCGGACGCGTTGGCAGAGCACGCTCCCCTCCGGCTCGGCCGGCGTCTCCAGGCACTTGCCGTCGACGTCGAACAGCCAGCCATGGAACAGGCAGCGCAGGCCGCCATCTTCGAGACGGCCAAAAGCCAGATCGGCGCCGCGGTGCGGGCAGTCCCGGTCGAGCAGTCCATGCCGGCCGCGCTCGTCACGAAACAGCACGAAATCCTGGCCAAGCACGCGCACCGGCTTGGCCGGCCGCTCCTGGGGCAGTTCGTCGGCCAGGGCCACCGGGTGCCAGTAATGCCGCATCAGGGCGCCACATTTGGTGCCCGGCCCGACACGGGTGATCAGCTCGTTCTGCTCGGGGCTCATCATGTTCCAAAGAGTGACGCATCTAGGCGGGATTCGCTATAGAAGACCGCATGAATGTCCCTCTGAACGGTATGCCGGGCCCTACTTCCCGCGTCTTCTTTTCGCAGCGTTTGCGTCTTCACTATGTCGACTGGGGCAACCCCGAGGCGCCGCCGCTGTTGCTGGTCCATGGCGGGCGCGACCATTGTCGCAACTGGGACTGGGTGGCGCAGGCGCTGCGCAAGGACTGGCACATCATCTGCCCGGACCTGCGCGGGCATGGCGACAGCCAGTGGTCACCCGACGGCAACTATTCCATGGCGGCCTACATCTACGACCTGGCCCAGCTCGTGCACCAGCAGGCGCTGGCGCCGGTGACCATCGTGGCCCATTCGCTAGGCGGCAACATCTGTCTGCGCTACGCTGGCGTCTATCCCGACAAGGTGCGCAAGCTGGTGGCGATCGAGGGCCTCGGCCCATCGCCCAAAGTGATCGCCGAGCGCACCAAGCCGATGGCCGAGCGCATGCGCGACTGGGTCGAGGAGCAGCGCAAGCTCTCGGCCCGCGCGCCGCGCAAGTACCCGACCATCGAGGATGCCTTCAAGCGCATGCAGGACGAGAACAAGCATCTCTCCGCCGAGCAGGCGCGCCATCTCACGCAGCAGGGCGTCAACCAGAACGAGGACGGCACCTATAGCTGGAAGTTCGACAACTACGTCCGCGCCTGGCCGCCCTACGACATGAGCTACCGAGCCATCGAATCGCTGTGGGCCGAGATAACCTGTCCGACCCTGCTGGTCTACGGCAAGGAGAGCTGGGCTTCGAATCCGGAGAAGGACGGCCGCCTCGTGCATTTCAAGAGCGCCGAGGTCGTCGAGTTCGACAATGCCGGCCACTGGGTACACCACGACCGTCTCGACGATTTCGTCGGAACAGTGCGGGCTTTCGTTGCCTAAAGCGCCGGCATCCGCTGCGAAAATCGACTCGTTGCTGAAGGAAATCCGCGCGTGCGCGGTCTGCGCAGCAGCGTTGAAGGCGGGCCCGCGCCCCGTCGTCCAGTTCAGCAGCACCTCCCGCCTGCTCGTCATCGGCCAGGCTCCTGGCGCGCGTGTCCATGCCAGTGGTGTGCCGTGGCAGGACGATAGCGGCAACCGCCTGCGGGAATGGATGGGAATCGACGAGCGCGACTTCTACGATCCGGCAAAGGTCGCCCTGATGCCCATGGGTTTTTGCTACCCGGGAACGGGCGCGAGCGGGGATCTGCCGCCGCGTCCCGAATGCGCGCCGCTGTGGCACGAGCGCGTCCTGGGCGCGCTCAAGGATGTACGTCTCACCTTGCTTGTCGGCAGCCATGCCCAGGCGAAGTACCTGGAGAAGCGGGGGAAGAAGGCGACACTTACCGAGGCGGTCAGGGATTTCAAGGCCTATGGCCCGTCGTTTTTCCCGTTGCCGCATCCTTCGTGGCGCAGTGGAATCTGGATGCGGCGCAATCCATGGTTCGAGGCGGATGTTCTTCCTGTACTGCGCCCGATCGTGCGCAAGGCGTTGCTGGACAGGAGATTGAAATGAGGGCGGCGATCTTCCGCGGCGGCGACATCGTCGTCGACACGCTACCGGCGCCGGTGCCAGGCGTCGGACAGGTCCTGGTGAAGACGCTGGCTTGCGGTATCTGCGGCTCCGACCTGCATGCCGCCAAGCATGCCCATCGCATGGTCGCCGTGGCCAAGCGCACGCCGGGGCGGGTGCCGATGGACCTCTCGCGCGACATCGTGTTCGGCCACGAATTCTGCTGCGAGGTGCTCGACTACGGCCTGCAGACGGAGCGCCGGCTTAAGCCGGGCACGCGGGTCTGCGCCATGCCGCTGATGATCGAGGCCGACGGGCCCAAGGGCATGGGCTATTCCAACAACTATGTCGGCGGCTATGCCGAGCAGATGCTGCTGTCGGCGCCACTGATGCTGGAAGTGCCGAACGGCCTGCCGACCGAGCATGCCGCGCTCACCGAACCGCTGGCCGTCGGCGTCCACGCGGTCGAGAAGGGCGCCCTCACCGGCGAGGAAGCGCCGCTGGTTATTGGCTGCGGCCCGGTCGGCCTCGCCGTCATCGCGGCGCTGCGTCTAAAAGGCATCAGGCCGATCGTGGCGGCGGATTTCTCGCCCAAGCGGCTCGAACTCGCGATCCGCATGGGCGCCGACATCGTGGTCGATCCGGCGCGGGAATCGCCCTACGAAAAATTGGCGGCCGACAAGCGGGCCGCGATCTTCGAGTGTGTCGGCGTCCCGGGCCTGCTTCAGCAGGTGTTCGAGAAGGCGCCGCGCGACGCAAGGATCATCGTCGCCGGCGTCTGCATGGAGCCCGACACGATCGAGCTGATGTTCGCCATCTTCAAGGAATTGAATCTCCAGTTCGTCCTGGGCTACACGCCGGAGGAGTTCGCCCGCTCGCTCCATCTGCTGGCCGACGGCAAGGTCGATGCGGGGGCGTTGATTACCTCCAAAGTCGGGCTGGATGGTGTAAAGGGAGCGTTCGAGGCGCTGGCCAATCCGGAACGGCACACGAAGATTCTGGTAGAGCCCTGGCGTTGAGACCGGGCTACTAAGGGAGGAAATGAAAATGAAGTTTTACAATTCGGTCGGCCCCAACCCCCGCATGGTCCGCATGTTCATGGCGGAGAAGGGCTTTGACGTGCCCAAGGTCGAGGTCGACCTGCGCGGCGGCGAGAACCGCCTAGAGCCTTACCTCAAGGTCAATCCTTCGGGCCAGTGCCCGGCGCTGGAACTCGATGACGGCACGGTGCTGGCCGAGATCACGGCGATCTGCGAATACGTCGACGAGATCAAGAAGGACACGCCCTCGCTGATTGGCGACACGCCGGAGGAACGCGCCAAGACGCGCATGTGGGTCCGCCGCATCGACCTCAACATCGCCGAGCCGGCGGCCAACGGTTTCCGCTTCGCCGAGGGGCTGAAAATGTTCCAGAGTCGCATCCGCTGCATTCCCGAGGCCGCCGATGGGCTGAAGGCCGCAGCGCGCGACAAGCTCGTCTGGCTGGATGGGTTGCTGGGCAGCAAGCCTTTCATCGCGGGCAACAAGCTCACTCTGGCCGACATCCATCTCTTCGCCTTCGTCGATTTCATGGGCAATGTCGGCCAGCCGCTCAGCCCCGATTGTAAGAATCTCACGGCCTGGTACGGCCGCATGAAGGCGCGGCCCAGCGCCGCCGCCTGAGCCCCGAGGGAACAACGATGCGCCGTCTCATCACTCTGCTCGCTCTTCTTGTCGTCCCTGTTCTCGGACCGCAGGCTTTCGCCCAGGCGCCGATGGCGCCGGTGATGCAGGGCCTGTTCCTGCTCACCGACTATCCGTCGCAGACCGTGCGGGCGGGCGAGATCACGACCATCCGCGTGAAGATGCAGAATTCCGGCCTGGCGCCCGAGGCGATGGCGCTTTCGCTGTCGGGTGTGCCGGCGGGCTGGAAGATCGACATCCTGGGCGGCGGCCAGGCGGTGGCCTCGGCGATGCCGGGCCAGAACGAGAGCGTCACCCTTCAGCTTCGCGTCGAAGTGCCGAAGGATGCCCAACCGGGCTCGCAGCAGGTCGTGCTGAGCGCCAAGGGCAACCGGCTGCAGTCGGCCGAACTGCCGCTCACGCTCACCGTCGGCACCGAGGCGCCGGCCAAGCTCAGCCTGAAGTCGCGTCTGCCGTCGCTGCGCGGCACGCCGCGCTCGTCGTTCGAATATACGGTGACGGTCGGCAACGACAGCGGCAAGGACCTCACCGTAGCTCTTTCCGCACAAGGTCCGGCCAACTTCCAGACCACCTTCACCGAGGGTTTCGGTTCCAACGAGATCAGCTCGATCCCGGTCGAGGCGGGGCAGACCAAGGACATCAAGGTCAAGGTGACGCCGCCGCGCGACGTCAAGGCCGGCGACTATCCGGTGCTGGTCAAGGTCGCGGCCGAGGGCGCCACGGCCGAGCTTCGCGTCACGTTGCAGATCAGCGGCCAGGGCCGCCTCGCTCTCTCGACCAAGGACGGCCGCCTCTCGGGCGAGGCCGAGATCGGCAAGGCTTCCACCTACACGCTGGTGCTGAACAACGACGGCACCGCCGCGGTCGACGAGATCGAGATGGCGGGCACGGTGCCGACCGGCTGGAAGGTCGAGTTCAACCCCAAGACCGTGGCCACGCTGGCGCCCAACGAGAAGAAAGAAGTCCAGGTCCTGGTGACGCCGTCCGACAAGGCGATCGCCGGCGACTACGTGGCGTCTTTCCGTGCCACCGCGCGGGGCGAATCGAGCGCCGCCGACTTCCGCATCACCGTCACGACCTCGACCCTGTGGGGACTGGCCGGCCTCGGCATCATCGCCGCGGCGCTGCTGGTGCTGCTGGGCGCGGTCGCGCGCTTCGGCCGGCGATGACTGACAACGTCATAGAGGTTCGCGGACTGCTCAAGCTCTATGGCGCGACCCGCGCGGTCGACGCCATCGATCTGGATATCCGTCGCGGCGAGATCTTCGGCCTGCTGGGGCCGAACGGCGCGGGCAAGACCACGACCATCCTGATGCTGCTCGGCCTCACCGAGATCAGTGGCGGCACGGTCGACGTGTTGGGCTTCGATCCGGTGCGCCAGCCGCTCCAGGTCAAGCGCCGGGTCGGCTACCTGCCCGATGCCGTGGGCTTCTACGACCATCTCACGGCGCGCGAGAATCTGCGCTACACCGCGCGCCTGCTCGCCATCCCGCGCCGCGACGCGGAGAAGCGCATCAGCGACGCCATGGAAAGCGTCCAGCTTGCTGACGTGCTCGACCATCGCGTCTCGACCTTTTCGCGCGGTATGCGCCAGCGCCTCGGCATCGCTGAGATCGTGATGAAGAAGGCCGAGATTGCCATCCTCGACGAGCCGACATCGGGCCTCGACCCGCACGCCACTTTCGAGCTGCTGGAGATGATCCGCGGCCTCAAGAAGGCGGGCGTTGCTGTGCTGATCTCCTCGCACCTGCTCGATCGCGTCCAGAGCGTCTGCGACCGCGTGGCGCTGTTCAATCACGGCAAGATCGCGCTGATGGGCTCGGTCGTCGAACTCGCCAACCAGGTGCTGGGCGCCGGGCACCCGATCCTGGTCGAGGCCTCGGGCATCGACATTGCAGCGGCACTGCGCGGCATCGAAGGTGTGCAGACCGTCGTCGCTCAAGGCGAGGGTGGCTGGCGCGTGGTCGCCGACCGCGACGTGCGTGCCGCCGTGGCGCAGCGCATCGTCTCCTCGGGCGGATCGCTCACGCGCCTCGCCGATCTTCAGCCCAGCCTGGAAGAAGTTTATACGCGCTACTTCGAGGAGGCGCGGCATGCCGCCTAAAGCCAGGCAGCGCGAAGGCTCGCCTTTCACCGGCCTCGGCCCGGTGTTCATGAAGGAATTCGCCGATCACCTGTCGAGCGCCCGCATGATGGTGCTGATGCTGTTCGTGATCGCCTTCGGCGCCTTTCCGGTCGCCTCGTCGCTGCAGCAACTCAGGACCATCACCGAGCAAGACTCCTACCTGTTCCTGCGCATCTTCACTTCGGCGCCGGAAAGCCTGCCGATCTCCTTCGTGTTTGCGCTCAACTTCATCATCCCGGTCATGGCGATCGGCCTGGGCTTCGATGCCGTGAACAGCGAGTTCAACCGCCGCACGCTCAGCCGCCTGCTGTCGCAGCCGATCTATCGTGACGCGCTTCTGCTGGGCAAATTCCTGGGCGGCCTCGCCACGCTGGCCGTCGTGCTGACGGCGCTGTGGCTGATCGTGTTCGGCGCCGGTCTGCTGCTGCTCGGCCTGCCGCCGCGGGGCGTCGAGGTCGCACGTGGTGCCTGCTTCCTGCTGGCGGCGATCGCCTATGGCGGCGTGTGGCTGGCGGCCTCGCTGCTGTTCTCGGTGATCTTCCGATCGACGGCGACCTCGGCGCTGTGTGCGCTGGGCCTGTGGCTGTTCTTCTTCCTGCTGTGGCCGATGATCGCCTCGGCCATCACCATGGGCTTCGCGCCCTCGCAGATTCGCAGCGCCGAGGAATATCTCGCGGTCGAGCAGCTCGGGCTCGTTCTGTCGCGCTTCTCGCCCGGCACCTTGTTCAGCGAGGCCGTCGTCGGCCTGCTCAATCCTGAGACGAGGACCTTCGGGAGCATGCTGCCGGCGCAGATGCGCGGCGTCATTCCGGGTGCGCCGCTGCCGCTCGACCAGAGCCTGCTGCTGATCTGGCCGCAGATGACGGGGCTGATTTCCGGCATGATCGTGGTGTTTGCCGCCGCCTACGTGATCTTCCAGCGAGAGGAAGTGCGGGCCTGAAGGACTTTACCCTCCCGGCCGCGCTCAACAACGCGCGCTGGTGCGACGCGGTCTGCCGCGCGCATGGCACTCCCGGCCGCTTCCTGCTGCACAGCTGGGTCAATGCCCAGCCGGCGCCGCGCTTCTATCCCAATGTCGTCACCCTGCAGCCCGGCAAGGCGGTCGTGGCCGAACAGCGCGAGGCGGTCGACCTCCTCGTGAAGTCCAACCTGCCCGGCCGCTGGTCGGTGAAGGACAGCTTCCGCACGCTCGACCTCTCGCGCCTGGGCTTCGAGCTGCTGTTTGAGGCGCGCTGGATCCGCAACGCGATGCCCTTGCCCGGCCATCCGTCGGACATCGTCTGGCAGCGCGAAACCAAGGGAACAGGCAAGGGCGCGGCGGGCCTGCCGTTCGGCGATCCCGATTTCGCGATGTTCACCGGACGCCGCTGCTTTCAGGCCGTGGCGGGCGGCATGCTCTATCGCGCCGAGGGTGTCGTCGGCTTGTCCAACGTGGTCGCCGATGCCGCCGATGCCCGTGCGGTGTGGCGTTCGCTG
Organism: Reyranella massiliensis 521; assembly: GCA_945860205.1. GTDB lineage: Bacteria > Pseudomonadota > Alphaproteobacteria > Reyranellales > Reyranellaceae > Reyranella > Reyranella massiliensis_B. The sequence goes on from CAMARK010000005.1 coordinate 35,199, forward strand.
GCGCTTCTTGCCGCTCAAACTTTTCCGCGATTGCCGCTGGTCGGCTATGAATCCGGCGAGGAGTTGAAGGCGGCGAGCGATGCCGGCTTCGAGATCGGCGACAAGCTCCGGATCTGGGTCAGGTCGAAGGACTGAAACCGCAAGCCAGCAACGCCGCCATCATGTGCGGCGGCGGCGGCGCGGTCACCACGACTGGCGGCTTGTTCTTCGACAGCGCCAGCACGATCGCGCGTGAATGCAGGTGCAACTGCTGTCCCGCCTCGGGCCGGCCGTAGAAGCGGTCGCCGATCACCGGGCAGCCGGCGTCTGCGCAATGGACGCGAATCTGGTGCGTGCGTCCGGTTTCCGGCTTCAGCTCCAGCCAGGTCATGCCCGGGGCGCGGCCCAGCGTGCGATAGCGCGTCACGGCGGTCTGGCCCTTGCTGGAAACTTTTACCGTCCAGCCGGTCTTGCTGTTGAGCTTGAGCAGGTTCTTGTCGAACACGCCGTCCTCGGCGGGCGGCGCGCCTTGCACCACGGCCCAATAAGTCTTCTCGGTCGTGTGACCGGAGAAAAGGCGGCCGAGCTTGGCCAGCGCCTTGGGGTGCCGTCCCAGCACCAGCACACCAGATGTGTCGGCGTCGAGACGATGAGCGAGGGCGGGAGGTCGCGGCAGGCCGAAACGCAGCGCGTCGAAACACTCTTCCAGGTTCGGCGCGCGACTGGGGCCGGCATGGACGGCGAGACCGGCCGGCTTGTCGATCACCAGGATCAGCCCGTCGCGATGCAGCACGCGGGCCTGGATCTCCTCGGCCGAGAGAGGCGCTGGCCGGCTCATAGATCCGGCCGGCGCGACAGCCAGTCCTCGGAATGCTCATAGAGCGCCGCTGCGCGCAGCACCGAGGCATCGTCGCGAAAGCGGCCGACGATTTGCAAGCCAATCGGCAATCCCTCGGTATCGTAGCCGCAGCAAAGCGTCAGCGCCGGGTGGCCGGTGATGTTGAACGGCATGGTGTAAGGAAACCAGTTACGCCTGAGCTCGCCCACCTCGACGCCGTCGACTTGGATCGGTTCGAACAGATCTTGGTCGATGGGCAGGGCCGTGCGCGAGAGCGTCGGCGTCACCAGATAGTCGGCGGTCTCGAACCAGCGCTGTACCATGCGGAAGATCTCGGTGCGCTGGAACTGGGCGCGCTGGTAATCGGCGCCGCTCCATTCGGCCGCCATCGCGACCTGGCGCACCAGCGAGGGCGTCATGCGATTGCCGTCGCGGCGGATTAGCTCGTCGAAGCGCGCCTTCCAGGTCGTGTGGTTGATGGTCGTCCACACCGGCGCCATGTCGGGCAGTTCTTCGTCGAGCTCGACCAGCTCGGCGCCCAGCTCGCGCAGTCTGCCGAGCGAGCGCTCGAACGCTGCACGCACGTCCCTGGCAACCGTTGTCTCGCCGAAAGTGGCGCTGAACAGGATGCGCTTGCCTTTCAGCGTGCCTTCGGACCGGGCGGCGGCGATGTAATCCTGCGACGCGAGGCCGATCGACCACGGATCGGAAGGATGAGGCCCGGTCATGGCCTGCAGCATCAGGGCGGTGTCCATCACCGTGCGCGTCATCGGCGTCACGTAGGTGTAGTTTCCGAAGGCGTCGGCCACCTGGCTGTGCGGGATGACACCGTTGCTTTGCTTGAGGCCAACCATGCCGTTGGCCGCGGCCGGAATGCGCGTCGAGCCGCCGCCGTCGGTGGCGATGCCGATTGGCCCGATGCCGGCCGCGACCGCGACGGCCGCGCCGCCGCTGGAACCGCCGGCTGTGTGACCCGCACTCCAGGCATTGCGCGTGCGGCCAAACAGCGGGGCGTCGGTCAGCGCCTTGTGACCGAACTCCGGCGTCGTGGTCTTGCCGAACAGGATCGCACCGGCGGATTTCATCCGGGCCGCGGCGACAGCGTCTTCCTTGGGCACATTGTCCTCGTGCAGCAGCGAGCCGAAAGTCGTGCGAACGCCTGCCGTGTTGACGAGGTCCTTGGCGGCGAAGGGGATGCCGTGCAGCAGGCCGAGCGGCTTGCCGTCCATCACCGCCTGCTCCGCCGCCTGCGCCGCCGCCAGGGCCTGTTCGCCGGCGATGGTGATGAAGCAGTTCAGCACCGGCTGCAGTCTCTCCGCCCGCGCCAGCACTGCCTTGGTCAGTTCGACCGGCGAGACCCTCTTTGCTGCAATCTGGTCACGCAGGTCGGAAGCGGAGAGGAGGGTGAGGTCGGTCAACGCAGCAGGCCGCGCGCCGCCAGGTTGCGCATCAGGGCCGACGCCCCGAACGTCCAGGGCGGGATCTTGTCGCAATGGTTCACCTTGTTGGTGAGCGTGCCGAGCTTGGGCGAGCGGATCGAGACGAGATCGCCCACCACATGGGTGAAGCCGGTGCCGCCTGGCGTGCGCGGCTGCGTCGGTGCGAACAGCGTGCCGGTCATCAGCACCATGCCGTCGGGATACTGGTGCGTGCCGCCCATCGCCTGGCGCACGAGGTCGGTCGGATCGCGGCTGATCTTGGAGAGATCGCTGGCGCCGCGCAGCCGGAACTGGTCCGGTCCGGTCACTTCCAGTTCGACCTTGGCCTTGCGCACATCGTCGAGCGAGAAGGTCGAGTCGAACAGCCGGATAAAGGGGCCGATGGCGCAGGAGCCGTTGTTGTCCTTGGCGATACCGAGCAGGAGCGCACTACGACCCTCCATGTCGCGCAGATTGACGTCGTTGCCGAGCGTCGCGCCCATGATCGCACCCTTGGCGTTCACCACCAGCGTGACCTCGGGCTCGGGGTTGTTCCAGTCGGAGTCCGACCGGATGCCGATCTCCGCGCCAAAGCCGACGGCCGCCATGGCCGGCGCCTTGGTAAAGATCTCGGCATAGGGGCCGATGCCGACCTCGAGATAGGGCGACCAGGCGCCGCGCGCCATCAGCGACTTCTTCAGCGCCTCGGCCTCGGCCGAGCCCGGCTTGATGGTGCTGACATCGGCGCCGATGATGGAGTTCAACTCGCCGCGCACCGCCTCGGCCCGCGTCGGATCGCCCTTGGCATGCTCCTCGATCAGCCGTTCGAGCAGGCTGACGGCGAAGGTGACGCCGGCCGCCTTGATGGCCTGCAGGTCGATCGGCGCCAGCAGGCTGGGCACGACCTCTTCCAGCGAGCCGACGCGCTCGCCCCGGGTGCGCGCGAGCGCCAGCGGATCGGCGGAATTGCAAAGATCGGCCACGGTGGCGGCCGCTGCGGTGATGTCGAACACCCCGTCGGATCGCACGGCCACGACACTGGGGCCGCCCGGCGTGCCCTTTCGCCAGATACGACCGATCAGGGTGCCGGCGGTGCCGTCCTCGGGAAGAATCTCGCTGCTCAAACCTGCCACTGGACGTCTCCGGCGCTTCGTTGCAGAAAAGGCGCGCCACTCCCACGCCTCTTCCCAAGGGAAATCAAATCATGGCCACCGCGCGGATCAAAGGCGTTCTTTCGCCCGTCGTCACACCCTTCAAGCGCGATCTGTCGCCGGATGTCGGCCGATTCATCGCCCACTGCAAGTGGCTGATCAGCCAGGATTGTGGTCTCGCCGTGTTCGGCACCAACTCCGAGGCCAATTCTATGTCGGCCGACGAGCGCATGGGCCTTCTGGAAGCTGCCGTTTCGGCCGGCGTTCCGACGGCGCGCATGATGCCCGGAACCGGCGCCTCCTCGATCACCGAAGCCGCCAAGGTGAGCGCGCACGCCACCAAGCTCGGCGTCGGCGGCGTGCTGATGCTGCCGCCTTTCTACTACAAGGGCGTGCCGGAAGAGGGGCTTTTCCGTTTCTTTTCCGAGGTGGTGCAGCGCGTCGGCGACGACCGCTTGCGCGTCTATCTCTATCATATCCCGCCCGTGTCGGCGGTGCCGATCACGCACAAGCTGGTCGAGCGCCTCATGAAAGCTTACCCGAAGCAGATCGCCGGCATGAAGGATTCGTCGGACGACTGGCCGCATACCAAGAGCATGATCGACGCCTTCGCCAAGGACGGCTTCGACGTCTTCTCCGGCAACGAGAAGCCGCTGCTCGAGAATATCAAGGCGGGCGGCGTGGGCTGTATCAGCGCCACGGCCAACATCAACCCGGGCAAGATCGCCGAGACGTTCCGCAAGTATGGAACGCCCGAGGCCGACACACTCCAGGCCTGGATCAACGAGGTCCGCGGCGTCATGCAGGGCTACGTCATGATCCCGGCGCTGAAGTACGTGATCGCCCACTATGCCGGCGACGCGCCGTGGATGCCGGTTCGTCCGCCGCTGGTCGAGACCGACGAGAAGACCGGCAAGGACATGATCGCCAAGCTCGACAAGCTCGGCTTCACCATGCCCGGCCTCAAGCAGGCGATGGCGGTCGCTGCTGAATGAGACCGCTGAGAGCGCGCCACTCCAGTGGCGCTCATCCTCATGAGAAGAGCGCCACTGGAGTCGCGCGCTCCCAGCAATGATTGACAGGTACAGGCCAGAAGCCTTACAAAATACCCATGCGCACGACCCTGTCCCAGAACGCTTGGTATTTTACGCCCCTTACATAGGCGGCGCGAAGGGTCATGACTCAACGAAGCCGCCGCATCCCGGCGGCTTCTGTGTTTCTGGAATAGGCCTCCGGGCCGCGGCGGGACCGCAACCGGAGGACGACATGTCGATCATCGAAGCAGAACTTGAAGAGATGGAACCGCCGCTGCAGCCGCCATCAATTCGCGTGCGGCTGGCGGGGCCACGCGACTGTACGGCGTTGTGCGACCTGCTGGACAATCCGGCCGGCGCCCGCGAGCAGGTGCTGACCTGGCTGGAAAGCCCGGGCACGACGCTTCTGGTGGCTCAGAGCGAGCTCGGCATCCTGGGCGTCGCCGTTCTGATCACGCGCATCGTGCCGATGCCCGGCGCAGGCGCACACAAGGTCGTCGAGGTCGACAATCTCGTGGTGCGCGCCGACCTGCGTGGCCGCCGTATCGGCCGCCGCCTGCTCGCCGCCGCCGTCGAATGGTCGCGCCAGCGCCGCGCCGTCCAGGTGGAGGCCGTCGTCGGCGATCTCCACCGGGACGCTCGGCGCTTCTACGAGAGTTTCGGCTTCGCGGCGGCCAACGATCGGCTCGTGCTGGCGGCGTGATGTCTATCTTCGTGCGCCCGGCGACGCTCGGCGACTACCAGGCGCTCTGCGCCCTGTTCGAAGAGCTGGACGAATTCCACCGCAAGGCGCGGCCGGACTTCTTCCGCTCCTTCGATGGGCCGGCGCGGAGCTGGGAGCAGGTCGGGCGTTGGCTCGCCGGCCCTGCTTCGACCGTGCTCGTGGCTGAGGAAGGGGACGAGCTCATCGGCCTCTCGCTGCTGTTGCCGCGACCGCAGCCGCCGTTCGCCGGCGCCGTGCCGCGCAAAGTGGTGGTGATCGACAATCTCGTGGTCCGTGCGGATAGCCGGGATCGGTCGCGCGCTGAAAGCGGAGCTGGCCGGCGCCTGCGGGCCGACGGTCTTCCTGCGCAGTCCGCTGGGTCGGACCCGGGAAACTTCTTTGATCGTGGGTCGCGAGTTGGGGCTCGATCCCGCTGCATGGCGTGACGATCCGAGGTTGGCCGAGGTGGGTTTCGGTCGTTGGGAAGGCTCGACCTGGCAGGAGATCGAAGCCGTTCGCCCCGATGCGCACACCCAATGGCGCGCCGACCCGGCGGGATTCACGACGCCGGGGGGCGAGACGTACTTCAGCCTGCGGCAGAGGTCCGCGGCCGTGCTGGCCGAGATCGCAGCCCTGGGGACGCGAACCGTCGCGGTCGGCCATGGCGTGAGCGGCGCCGTCTTGCGAGGGCTGCACCTCGGCCTCGACGCCCGCTCCACGATCGCGCTGGAAAAGCCACAGAAAGCCTTCTTTAGGCTGCTTTCGGGTCGTGAAGAGCGGATTGAGGCACACGGCGACGACCGTGCGAGCAATCGAGGCGGGCAGCGGGCAATGTGATATACTCACTCCTCTTGCACACCCGTGCTGGACCAATGTGCAGGAGTTATCGTGGCAAAAAACAACGCGAAGCAGACGGCCGTGGCCAAGCCACCGTCGGTCCTGAAGCAGACGATGGCCAAGCCGATTTCCGGCTACACGGATCCGGCGGCCCTGCGGACGTTGATGACGAACGCCAAGCGGCTGGGGCGCGACGATATTTGGCGCGAGGCCTTCCGGAAGCTGTGCTCGCTCGAGGGTGCGGAGCAGACCGAGCCGCTGCATCGCGATTTCTACGAGACGCTGGCAGCCTACGAGTATCTGTTGAGCCAGAAGAACGGCCGCGCCACCCGCGCCAGCCGGACGCGCCTGAAACTCAAGAGCAAGGGAGTTATCCAGTGCCTGGAAGATTGGGTGACGAGCAAGACGCCGACCGAAGGCTATGAGCTGCTGATGGCCAACGGACTCGCTGAGATGACGGGCGAGAGTCTGGTGCTGAAATATCCGGAGCAATTCTCGGAAGCGGCGGTCGCCGCCGCCAAGGCGCGGATGGCGGCCTGACGCCCGGCTTGCCGAATTGATGCCAAGGGTGATCTGATCGCCTAGGGGAGGCGGTCATGAACATCACCCTCACGGTCAACGACGAGGCCCGATCGGTCGGCGCCGCGGAGAGCACGTCGCTTCTGGAAGTGCTGCGCAATCATCTCGGCCTGATGGGCACGCGCTACGGCTGCGGCTTGGAGCAGTGCGGTTGCTGCATGGTGCTGGTCGACGACCAGCCGGCCTATGCCTGCACCCGCGAGCTGGGCACGGTGGCGGGCCGCAAGGTCACCACCATCGAAGGGCTCGGCAGCGAGGCCAGGCCGCATCCGTTGCAGCAGGCGTTCCTCGACGAGCAGGCCGGCCAATGCGGCTACTGCCTGTCGGGAATCCTCATTTCCGCCAAGGCGCTACTCGATCGCAATCCCGATCCCAGCCGCGCCGAGATCGTGGCGGCGCTGGACAAGCACCTCTGCCGGTGCGGCGCGCACCAGCGCATCCTGCGCGCCGTCGAGCGCGCGGCGGTAACGCTGCGGAGTGGAGCGGCGGCATGACCGCGCCTGTGCTGCCTGCAAGCCTGGTCGAGAACCCGCGTCTCGATCGCTGGATAAAGTTCGAGTCGGACCGCACGGTGCGGATTGCCACCGGCAAGGTCGAGATGGGCCAAGGCATCGTCACCGCCATCGGCCAGATCGCGGCCGAGGAACTCGACGTGCCGCTCGATCGCGTCGCCGTGTTGTCCGGCAACACCACGTACGGCCCTGACGAGCTCTATACGACCTCGTCTCTGTCGGTCGATGTGTCGGGCGGCTCGGTGCGGCTGGTCTGTGCCGAGGTCCGCGCCAAGGCACTCGACCGCGCCGCGCTCCGCCTCAACTGCAGCCGAGACGAACTGTCGGTGGTCGATGGAAAATTCCTGCAGAACGGCGCGGCGACGGGCCAGGATTACTGGACGGTCGCGGCCGAGATCGACCTCACGCAGGCGGTCACCGGCACGGCGCCGGCCAAGCAGGTCGCGTCCTACAAGGTGGTGGGCCAAAGCGTGCCGCGCGTCGACCTGCCGGCAAAGATGAGCGGCGCCGCCTTCGTGCACGACGTCCTGCCGCCCGATGTCCTGCATGCGCGCACGCTGCGCCAGCCCAACCGCGGCGCCACCCTGGCGTCGCTCGACGAGGCCGCCATTCGGAAAGCTGCAAAGGGCGAGCTGCAGATCGTGCGCGAGGTCAATTTCGTGGCATTCGTCAGCCCGGTGGAGGGCGTGGCCCAGGCCGCAGCGGTCGCAGCACCGTTGCATGCCAAATGGAACAACCTGCGGCAGCTCGTGCGCGAGCAGCAGGAAGCCGCCTGGCTGAAAGGTCGGCCGAGCGACGACCGGCACATCGGCGCGCCACCTTCCGCGACGTCGCCCGGGAATCTGGTGCAGGCGACTTTCTCGCGGCCCTACATCGCGCATGCCTCGCTGGCGCCGTCCTGTGCGCTGGCCGAGTTCCGCGACGGCCATCTCACGGTGCGCTCGCACGGGCAGGGCATGCATCCGTTGCGGAAGAACCTGGCCGACGTGCTCGGTCTGCCGATCGAGTCCATCACCGCGCAGCATCTGCATGGCGCGGGCTGCTACGGCCACAATGGCGCCGACGATGCCGCCCTCGACGCGGCGCTTGTCGCCATGCGCCTGCCCGGCAAGTGCATCCGCCTGATGTGGCGGCGCGAGGAGGAGTTCGGTTTCGAGCCGGTGGGTCCCGCCATGCTGGTGACGCTCCACGTCGATCTCGACGCGCGCGGCCGGCCGGCCGATTGGACGACCGAGATCTGGAGCCCGACGCATGTCCAGCGCCCGGGCGCCGGCACCGGCTTTCTGCTGGCTGCCGAAGCGCTGGCAAATCCGCCGCCCGAAGTGGCGCCGTTCGATCCGACCGAGCAGCGCGGCGGCGGCGGCACGCGCAATGCGGTGCCGCTCTACGACGTGCCGGCGCATCGCATCGTGCATCACCTGGTGATGCGGCCGCCGGTCCGCACCTCGGCGCTGCGCGGTCTGGGCGCGCTGCCTAATGTCTATGCCATCGAATCGATGATCGACGATCTGGCGGCGCGCATGGGTGAAGATCCCGTGGCCTACCGTCTGTCGATCCTTTCCGAGTCGCGCGCCCGGCGCCTGGTCGAGCTGGTGGCCGAGCGGGCTGGCTGGGAGTCGCGCGGGGCGGGCGGTGCCGGCAAGGGGCTTGGCATCGGCTTCGCCCGCTACAAGAACCGTGCTGCTTACGCCGCCGTGGTCGCCGCCGTCACCGTCGAGGAGACCGTGCGCGTCGATCGCATCTGGTGCGTGGCCGATGCCGGCCTGGTGGTGAACCCCGACGGTGCGCGCAACCAGCTCGAGGGCGGCATCGTCCAGGCGGTGAGCTGGACGCTCAAGGAACAAGTCCGTCTCGACGACCAGGGCATCGCGTCGCGCGACTGGGACAGCTATCCCATCCTGCGCTTCAGTGAGATCCCTGAGATGCAGGTCGAGTTCGTCGAGGCCAACGGCAACCCTGCCCTGGGTGTCGGCGAATGCACGGTGGGCCCGACCGCGGCCGCCATCGGCAACGCCGTCCATCATGCGCTCGGCGTCCGCCTCCGCGACATGCCACTCACGCGCGAACGGATCCTGGCGGCGCTGGCCTGAGGCCGAGCCGGTTGAGGTTCGATCACAGAGTCCCTCATGCTGAGGAGCCGCGCATCGCGTGGCGTCTCGAAGCATGGGCCACAGCACTGGTGGCTCCACCCTTCGAGACGGCGCTACGCGCCTCCTCAAGGTGAGGTGAATTTGTGTCTCTTCCTGTAGTGAGGCTACGCTGGCTCCTTGTCGCGCGCTTCCCACATCTTCTTGAACGCCGGCCGCGCCTGGCAGGCCGCGAGCCAGGCTTTTACGCGCGGGGCCGCGTCGAACAGCTCCGGCGCTGCCTGCGCGTAGCGCATGATCTCGGCCACGTTGATGTCGGCCACGGTAAAGCGGCCGCCGACCAGGAAGCCGGTCTTGGCGAGCGCACCGTCGAGCACGGCGAAGGGTGCCTTCAGCGCCTCGATGGCGGCATCGGCCATATCCTTGGAGACCGCCGGATTGCCGGAGCGGTTGTAGAGGATGTTGAGCGCATGGGTCTCGACCTCGGTCGCCGCCCACAGCGCCCACATGCCCATCTCGCCATCCTCGGCGACGTTGGCCGGGGCAAGGGGGCCGCCGTGCTTCTTCGCCAGGTAGAGGTTGATGGCCAGCGACTCGTGCAGCACCAGCCCGTCATCGTCGATCGAGGGGACGTGGCCGTTGGGGTTCACCTTCATGAACGCGGCCGAGCGGGTGTGGAGCGGCGCATCGGCGGCCTTGGCGTCGGGCAGGCGGTAGTGCTGGATCACCGGCACGTGCTTGAACGGCAGGCCGAGTTCGTTGGCCAGCCAGATGTTGCGCGAGGCGCGGGAACGGTAGACGCCATAAATGGTAAGCATTGACTTTCCTATTGTATCCTATTAATGTCCTGTCTCGAAACGTGCAGGTCGTTCATAAGGCTTTGCGTGCCGGGAGCACAGGTCGTTAGAGGGAGGTAACGGGGGAAAAGGAGTTTTGTTTTTTCGACATCCGGTGACTCCCCGACAGCACCGCTTGAAGGGCGAAAAACACGGTGTATCAAGGCATTGAAGGCGCTAACGTGACTCCCTGACCGACGTCGCCGGAGATGACTCATGAAAGCGGAGAGAAAGCTCGAAGCCGTCAAGGACGCCAGCCATCTCTACGAGGTCGAGCGGCGGGCGCGCCACGCCGAACGGCCCGGCTTCCGGATCAGCGAGCTGCAACTCTCGCCCACCCAGACGGTGCCGTGGCACTTCCACACCAACATCAGTGACACGGTCTACGTGCTGGAGGGGCAAATGCGGCTCTTCCTGCAGAACCCCAAGCAGGACGTGCGGCTGGGCGTTGGCGACAGCTTCGTGGCCGTGGCTGGCCGGCCGCATCTGGTGACGAATGCCGGCGCGACGTCGCTCACTTTCCTGATCCTGCAGGGTGTCGGCGAGTACGACTACGTGCCCTTGGTTTAGGGGCCGCTGGTTTAAGGAGCGAATTGAACGCGCAGTTCGCGCTTCAGCACCTTGCCGGTGGCGTTGCGCGGCAGCGCGTCGACGAAGGCCACGGACTGCGGGACCTTGAACTTGGCGAGGCGGCCGAGGCAGTGGCGGATGATATCGCCTTCCTCCAGTGCTTGGTCGGGCTTGCGCACGATGATTGCCATGCCGACTTCGCCCCAGCGTTCGTTGGGCACGCCGATGATGGCGGCGTCGGCCACCTGCGGCAGCTGGAACAGCACGTTCTCGACCTCGGCCGGATACACGTTCTCGCCGCCGGAGATGTACATGTCCTTCCAGCGGTCGACGATATAGACGAAGCCTTCCTCGTCCAGGCGGGCGGCGTCGCCGGTGTGCAGCCACTCGCCGGTGAACGAGCTCTTCGTGGCCTCGGGCTTGTTCCAGTAGCCCGGCGTGATGTTGGAGCCTTTGATGAGCAGCTCGCCGATGCCGCCCGCGGCCACGTCGTTGCCCTCGTCGTCGACGATGCGGATGGCGGTGTGCATCAGCGCCTTGCCGGCCGAGCCCACCTTGCGGATGGCGTCGGCGGCATCGAGCATGGTGCCGGCCGGGCTGGTCTCGGTCATGCCCCAGCCTTGGACCAGCGGCACGCCGCGGGCCGACCAGGTTTCGAGGATGGCAAGGGCACAAGGTGCACCGCCGACACCGGCGATGCGCAGGCGGGAGAGGTCGGCGCCCTGGAACTTCGGGTGCTGCATCATGAATTGATACGGCGCCGGCACGGCGAAGAAGTGGGTGATGCCGAGTGTGGGGTCCGAGAGATAGTCGAGCGCCAGGCCGGGATCGAAAGCGCGCATGAGCAGGATCGTGCCGCCGGCATGCAGCACCGGGTTGGCGTAGCAGTTGAGGCCGCCGGTATGGAACAGCGGCAGCACCACGAGCTGCACGGTCTCGGGCGTGATGAGGGCGGGGATGCCGAGGTTGACGCAATTCCAGAAGACCATGCCGTGCGTGATGATCGCGCCCTTCGGGTGTCCGGTGGTGCCCGAGGTGTACATCACCATGCCGACGTCATCGTGCGTGAGCTGCACGGGCGCCGGTGCCGGGCCAGCCTTGGCGAGTGCGCGCTCGTAGGCACTATCGGGTCGGTCGTGGTCGATCTCGAGCCTGTTCTTCGAGAGGGCGGCGGCCTGTTCGGCAAAGCTCCTGTCGTGGATCAGCAGCTTGGGCGTCGAGTCGCCCAGGATGTACTCCAGCTCCGGTACGGTGAGGCGCCAGTTGAGCGGCAGCATGATGGCGCCCAACCGTCCGCAGGCGAACTGGATCTCGAAGTACTCGGCGCAGTTGGGAGCCAAGAGAGCGACGCGATCGCCGCGGCCGATGCCGAGCGCCTGAAGCGCCGCCGCCAGCCGGTTGGTCCGCGCATCGAGGTCGGCGTAGGTGAACTTCCGCGCCGTCTGCAGGTCGTGGATCGCGAGCGCCGTCGGACGGCGGTCGGCATGGTGGGCGATCCAGTCGTAGACGGCGGGCACTCCAAGCATATCGAAGCTCTTTCTGCACGGTGCGGGCGGGGGCAGGTGGGGGCAGGCGGGGAAGATGCTAGGGGCTCGCTCGGTCGCGCGGCAAGGGAGTTCGTGCTAGAGAAAGCGCCATGAACGATATGACCCCGCCGGTGCAGGATCGTGCGCCGCCTGCCTTTAATCCGCTCGATCCCGCTTTCATCGCCGATCCCTATCCCTTCTATCGCGCGCTTCGCGAGACCGCGCCGGTGTTCAAGACGCCGCAGGGTTTCTGGCTGCTCACCCGCTACGAGGACGTGGCCTTCGCAACGCGCGACCGTCGCTTCGGCAAGGACTTCGCGGCCAACATGGAGCGGCGCTACGGCAGCGACGTTATGAAAGAGCCGGCCATCGCCAGCCTCTCCAACACCATGCTGGTGCAGGACCCGCCCGACCATACGCGGTTGCGCGGCCTCGTCACCAAGGCCTTCACCGCCCGTCGCGTGGCCGACATGCGCCCGCGCATCCGGGCGCTGGTCGACGAGCAGCTCGATCGCGTGGCCGACAAGGGCGAGATGGATGTGATGCGCGACCTCGCGCACCGCCTGCCGGTGATCGTGATCTGCGACATGCTGGGCATCCCCGAGGCGCACCGCGCGCCGTTCCTGGCCGGCAGCAACGTCAATGGCCGCATCCTCGAGCCGGTGCCGATGACCCGGGCCGAACTCGACCAGGCCAACATGAACACCAAGATGGCCGGGGTCTATTTCAACCAGCTCTGCGAGCTGCGCCGCCGCGAGCCACAGGACGATCTCACGACCGAACTGGTGAAGGCCGAGGAAGCCGGCGACAAGCTCACCTCCGCCGAACTTGAGGCCAACATCGGTCTGCTGTTCGGGGCCGGCCACGAAACCACCACCAACCTGATCGGCAACGGCCTGCTGGCGCTGCACCGCCAGCCCGGGCAGTGGGAGCGGCTGAAGGCCGATCCGTCGCTAATCGCCAACGCCATCGACGAGCTGTTGCGCTTCGACTCCTCGGTGCAGATCACCGGCCGGGTCACCAACACCGAGGTCGAAGTCGGCGGCGTGACGCTGCCGGCCAGTGAAAGCATCGTGATGCTGCTGGGGGCTGCCAACCGCGATCCCGCGCAATATGCCGATCCCGACAAGCTCGACGTTGGTCGCCAGAACATCCGTCCGCTGTCGTTCGGTGGCGGCATCCATCACTGCCTCGGCGCCCAGCTTGCGCGCCTGGAAGCCGAGCTGGTCTTCACCGCGCTGGTCGAGCGCCTGCCCAACCTGAAACTCCCGGAGAAGGACGCACCGGCCTGGCGGCGAAGCTTTACGCTGCGTGGCCTCAGCAAGCTGCCGGCGGTGTGGCACTAGGCATGGCGGTTCGGTGGCGGGGAGAGGGCAGCCAGCACCAAGGCAAGAGGCCCTACCAGGAAGACAGCTGGAAGCTGGTGACTTTGGGCGACGGCTCGCTGCTGGCGATCGTGGCCGACGGCATGGGCGGTCACGCCGGCGGCGCCGTCGCGAGCAAGCTTGCGGTCGATGCCTTCGTCCATGCGATCGAACAAGGCGGCGGCCTGGCCGATGGTCTGAACGATGCCAACGAGGCGGTGCGGATCGGCGCCGAGGACAAACCCGATCTCACCGGCATGGGGGCTACCGTCGTGGCGGCGCTCGTGCGCGGCGACGAGGTGCGCTGGATCAGCGTCGGCGACTCGCCGTTCTATCTCGTGACCGCGGGCAAGCTCGAGCAGCTCAACGCCGACCATTCGATGGCGCCGCAGATCGATGCGCTGGTGGCGCGGGGCATGCTGACGGCGGAGGAAGCCGAGCATCATCCCGGCCGCCACACGCTGCGCGAGGCCGTCATGGGCGAGCCGCTGACCCTGATCGACAAGGGCAGCCGCCGGCTCGGTCCCGGCGACAAGCTGCTGCTGTGCAGCGACGGGGTGCAGACGCTCGCCAACGAGCAGATCGCGTTTGAGGCGACGCGACCGGCCAGCGGCATGATCGAGGCGGTGCTGGCTGCCGCCAAGGAACACCAGGACAACGTCACGGTCATCAAGCTGGAGCGCGGCGCGTGAGCAAGAGTGCAGTCGTCATCGAGGTCACACGCGGTCCCGTGGTCGAAAGCCGGCACGAGGGCATTGCCGCCGTCGTGAAGGCTGACGGCACGGTCGTGGCGTCATGGGGCGACATCGACGCACCCATCCTGCCGCGCTCGGCCAACAAGCCGATCCAGGCCATGGCCTTTGTCGAAAGTGGCGCGGTCGAGCGCTTTGGGCTCGGCGACGAGCACATCGCGCTGTCCTGCGCCTCGCACAACGGCGAGCCGCGGCACGTCGAGACGGTGCGCGCCTGGCTGAAGAAGGTTGGGCTCGTCGAGGCCGACCTCGAATGCGGCACGCACGCGCCGCGCCTGCCGGCAACGCTCGAGGCGCTGGTGCGTGAAGGCGCCGTGCCGACGGCAGCCTTCAACAACTGCTCGGGCAAGCACAGCGGCTTCCTGACGACCGCCGTTCAATACGGCGAGCCGACCAAGGGTTACATCGGCTACGACCATCCGGTGCAGCGCCGCCTGCGCGATGTCATGAGCGACCTCTGCGGCGCCGACGCCCATGCCTTCCCGCACGGCACCGACGGTTGCGGCATCCCCACGCTCGCCACGCCGCTCAAAAGCCTGGCGCGGGCGATGGCCAGCATGGCCGATCCGTCGCGCCTCTCGAACAAGCATGCCGAGGCGGCCACCCGCATCCGGGCCGCGATGAACGCCGAGCCTTTCATGGTCGCGGGCAGCGGGCGGTTCTGCACCCGAATCAACGGCGCGATGCCGGGTGTGGCGCAGGTCAAGACCGGGGCGGAGGGCGTGTTCTGCGGCATGCTGCCGACTCTCGGGTTGGGCGTGGCGATCAAGATGTGGGACGGTGCCGGCCGCGCGTCCGAAGTCGCGATGGCGACGCTGCTCGATCATCTGGGTGTGTTGCCGGCCGACCAGCGCGAAGAGATCGTCCATCCCGCCATCAAGAACGTCGTCGGCCTGCTGGTCGGCGAGATGAGGCCAGCGAAGAGCTGGCTCGGCTGAGCGCGGCGTGACCGTCACGCTCAACATCCTCGAGATCGGCGCTCGCGGCGACGGGGTCGCGCAGGAAGACGGGCAACGCTACTTCGTGCCCTTCACCTTGCCGGGCGAGATCGTCGAGGCCGAGCCGCGCGACAGGCGGGGCGAAGGCATCGTGGCCGACCTAGCGGAAATACTCGCCCCATCGCGCCATCGCGAGCCTGCTCCCTGCAAGCACTTCGGCATCTGCGGCGGCTGCGCGCTCCAGCATTGGCGGCGGGACATTTACGCCGGCTGGAAGAACGAGCTGATCGCACGGGCGCTGGAGCAGCGCGGCGTCGCGGCGCCTTCATTCGAACCCGCGCTCGCCGGCCTGCCGAACGAGCGCCGCCGGGCGGACTTCGTCGTGCGCCGGCAGGGCCGGAAGGCGCTTGCGGGCTTCCACGAGCGCGCCAGCCAGCAAGTGGTCGATGTCGAGGAGTGCTTCGTCGTCACGCCGAAGCTGGTCGCCATATTGCCGCCGTTGCGCGCGGTGCTGGCCGGCATCCTGCCCGAGGGTGGATCGGCCGACGCGATCGTGAACGACACCGATGCCGGCCTCGATGTGTTGGTGCGGCCGCACAAGCGGTTCACTCTGTCGCTGGAGGCCAACCAGAAGCTCGTGGCATTCGCCGAGAGCGCCGATCTCGCCCGCCTGAGCTGGGGCGATCGCGCGACGGCGGAGCCGCTGGTCACGCGCCGCTCGCCGCGTCTCACCTTTGGCGACGTGGCGCTGGAGCCGCCCCCGGGCGCCTTCCTGCAGGCGACGCGTCGCTCCGAACAGGCGATGCGTGACGCGGTGGCGGTGTGGCTCGGCGAGGCGAAACGCGTGGCGGACCTGTTTGCAGGAATGGGAACCCTGACGGCCGGCCGTCCGTGGCGGGCGACGCTCTATGAAAGCGACAAACCCTCGATCGCGGCGGTCGAAGCAGCAGGCCGACGTCTCGGCAGCGGGAAACTGACGGCGGTGCATCGCGACCTGTTCCGCAATCCGCTGATGGCCGCGGAACTCAACGCCTTCGATGCCGCCGTGCTCGATCCGCCGCGCGCCGGCGCCATGGCGCAGACGGCCGAGCTTGCGAAGTCGAAGGTGGCGCGGATCGTCTACGGCTCCTGCGATCCCGGCAGCTTTGCCCGCGACGCGCGGGTTCTGCAGGACGGCGGGTACCGGCTGGAGAAACTGTTGCCGATCGATCAGTTCCTGTGGTCGCCGCATGTCGAGTTGATTGCGCTGTTTGCCCGCGCGCCGTTAAGCTCGACCAAGAAGCGAATTCGGGAGAGTGCAAATGATGTTCGACCTCAAGGGCAAAGTCGCCGTGGTGACTGGCGGCAGCCGCGGCATCGGCCGCTCGATCTGCGAGCAGATGGCAGCCCACGGCGCCAAGGTCGTCGTCTCCAGTCGCAAGCTGCCGGCCTGCGAGGAGGTTGTGAAGGGCATCAAGGCCCGGGGCGGCGAGGCGACAGCGTTCGCCGCCAGCATCTCCGAGAAGGCCCAGCTCGAAAACCTGGTCGCCGAGGCCCGCAAGGCCTATGGCCGGATCGACATCATGGTCTGCAATGCCGCGTCGAACCCTTACTTCGGCCCGCTCACCGGCCTGAAGGAAGAAGTGTTCCAGAAGATCATGATGAACAACGTCATGTCCAACCTCTGGCTGATGAACATGGTCGGACCGGAGATGGCGGAGCGCAAGGACGGCGTCTTCATCGTCGTGTCGTCGATCGGCGCGCTGGTGGGCTCGGCCCATATCGCGGCCTACAACATGTCGAAGGCGGCCGACCTCTCGCTGGTGAAGTCGCTGGCCATGGAGTGGGGCAAGCACAACATCCGCGTCAACGCCATCGCGCCCGGCCTGATCCAGACCGACTTCGCCAAGGCGCTGTGGGACAATCCGCAGATCCGTGCTGCCCAGGAGAACAAGGCGGCGCTGAAGCGCATCGGCCAGCCCGACGATATCGGCGGCGTGGCGGTGTTCCTGGCCTCCAAGGCCGGCGCCTTCGTCTGCGGTCAGTGCATCATCGCCGACGGCGGCGTGATCGGCGCGGGAGCTGAATAGGGCCTCAGGCCGCGACGTCGAGCTCGCACCACACCGGAACATGGTCGGAAGGCTCGGGCTTGCCGCGCTCGGCCTTGTCGATGCCGACGGCGGTCAGTCGGTCGGCGGCCTGCGGCGAGAGCAGCAGGTGATCGATCCTGAGACCGTTGCCCTTCTGCCAGGCGCCGGCCTGGTAGTCCCAGAAGGTGTAGCACTCGCTGTCGGCATGGAAGGCGCGCACGGCGTCGGTCAGGCCGAGGTTGAGGAGCTTGCGCAGCGCCGACCGCGACTCGGGCTGGCAGAGCGCATCGCCGGCGAAGGCCTTGGGATCGTAGACGTCGATTTCGGTCGGGCAGACGTTGTAGTCGCCGCAGAGGGCGAACATCTCTTCCTTGGCCAGAAGCTCGCGGGCGTGGCTGAGCAGGCGTTCCATCCAGGCGAGCTTGTAGGCGAACTTCTCGGTGCCGATGGGATTGCCGTTGGGCAGGTAGATGCCGCCCACGGTCAGCGGCCCGCGCGGCGTGAACACGCGCCCCTCGACGTAGCGCGCCGGCTCGTCGTCGACATGGCCGGGCAGCGCGCGCGACGTGACATCGAACGAGTGCAATGAGAGGAGGGCGACGCCGTTGAAGCCCTTCTGGCCCACGATCGCCATCTTGTAGCCGGCGGCCTCGACCTCGAGCTTGGGGAACGTCGGCTCCTGCGCCTTGATCTCCTGCAGCACGACGACGTCGGGCTTGGCCTGTTCCAGCCACGAGACCAGGTTTCCGGTCCGCTTGCGGACGGAATTGACGTTCCAGGTCGCGATCTTCATCGCGACCGGATCACACGCTGAAGGAGTTGCCGCAGCCGCAGGACGAGGTGGCGTTCGGGTTGTTCACCTGGAACGAGGCACCGACCATTTCCTCGACATAGTCGAGCTGGCTGCCCTTGAGCAGCTCCAGCGAGGTGCTGTCGACCAGCACGGCGGCGCCGTCGCGCTCGATCACGAGGTCGTCGTCGCTGCGGGCGTCCTCGAAGGAGAAGTTGTACTGGAAGCCCGAGCAGCCGCCGCCCAGTACGGCCACGCGCATCATCACGGGCTTGGCTTCCTTGGAGGCCAGAAAGGCGATCCGCTTGGCGGCGCTCTGGGTCACTGAGAAGGTGGTGTCGGTCATGCCTACAAGATGTGGTTGGAAGGCCGGTTCGTCAATGCGTCTAATATCCTCAAACCCCGTGCGGACAACCCCTCACGAAGTGGGCGCCGGAGCCCTTTCACGGGCCCGAATGCGTTCCCGGTGCAGGATATAGAGGCCCGAACCGATGACCAGCGGCAGGCCGTACCAGACCGTCCAGGAGGGCTCCTCCTGGAACCAGAGGTATCCGAACAGCACGGCGAGCACGATCGAGCTGTAGTCGAAAGGCGCCAGCACCGCCGCCGGGGCCAGCCGCCAGGCCCGGGTGATGAGGATCTGGGCCACGCCGCCCAGCAGGCCGAGCACGGTCAGCCAGAGCCAGTCCATGGGCGCCGGCCATATCCATTCCGGAATGGCGCCGACCAGCGACACCACGCTGCAGGCCAGGGCGAACCAGAACAGCGTGACGACGTCGTGGTCGTGGCGGCTCAGCAGCCGGACCAGGATGGTCGACAGGGCGTAGCAAAAGGTGGCTGCCAGCAGGATCAGCGAGATGGGATGGATCTCCATCCCCCAGGGATCGAGCATGATCAGCACGCCCGCAAAGCCGACGGCGACTGCGCTCCAACGCCGCCAGCCCACGGGCTCACGCAGCAGCGGCACCGAGAGCGCCACCATGAAGAGCGGCGCGGCAAAGGAGATCGCGTAGGCATCGACCAGCGGCATGCGCGGGAAGACATAGAAGAAACCCAGCGTGCTGCCGAATCCGACCACAACACGGACCGCCTGTAGCCACGGCCGGTTGGCCCGCACGATCCTGAGGCCGCCAGCCCGCCAGATCAGCACCGCCACCGGGATCAGGGCGATGGCGCTGCGGAACAGCATGAGCTGGAACGAGCCGTAGGTGTCGCCGAGCGCCTTCACCATCGCGTCCATGGTGCAGAACAGCACCAGCGAGGCCAACTTCAGGTAAATGCCGTGCAGGGCGGCGTGTTTGCTCGGGGCGGACAAGGTGCGCCATTTGGCTTGGCGTGCGTCCTTCCGTAAAGTGATGATTGCAAAAGGGACTGCACCGCGATGCGCATGGGTTGGTTGTTCGGTCGCAACACTGCGCAGCGCGCGCCGCTGGCGATTGCCTTCCTGGTCCTTCTGAATGCGCTTTTCCTGCGGGCGGCGGACCCCACGGCGCTCTCCCGCCTGCGCGACTTCGCCTTCGACAATTTTCAGCGCATCGAGCCACGCCAGTATTCGCCCGAAACGCCGGTGCGCATCATCGATATCGACGAGGCATCGCTTTCTGCTTACGGCCAATGGCCGTGGCCGCGCACCGTCCTTGCCGAGTTGGTCGACAAGCTTACGGAAAAAGGCGTGGCAGCCATCGCGTTCGACGCGATATTCGCCGAGTCTGATCGCTCGTCGCTGAGTGGCATGGTTCGCGAACTTGGCGCCTTCACCGATCCGGAAACCGTCCGGAAAATCTCGGCGGCGGTCCAGGATAGCGACAAGGTCTTTGCCGGAGCGATCGCCAGTTCGAAGGTCGTGACGGGCTTCGGCTTCGATCTCAATGGCGGAACGGACCCGCCGCGGCGCTTCTTCGGCGTCGCCTTTGCCGGCGACGATCCGAGCCAGTTCCTGCCGCTGCAGGCCCGTACGGTGGAGACGCTTCCGCTGCTGGTGGCGGCAGCCAAGGGCAACGGCAGCGTCAACACCGACCACGAAAGCGTGGTGATCCGCCGCGTGCCGATGATGTTCCGGCTCGCGGGGCAGGAGGGGCTGTTTCCGGCGCTTTCGATCGAGGCGGTGCGCGTGGCCCAAGGCGCAGGCACCTATTTCATCAAGTCATCCGGCGCGAGCAGTGAACTGTCGTTCGGCGAGAGTACCGGCATGGTCTCGATCAAGACCGGCGACTTGGCTGTGCCGACCGACGGCCGCGGACACGTGACGCTCTTCGACACCGGCCATGTCCCGGGACGTTTCATCTCGGCGCTCGCCGTCCTCAGGGACAAAGTCCCGCCAGCCGAGCTCGAGGGTCGTGTCGTCTTCATCGGCACCAGCGCGATCGGCCTCAAGGACCTGCGCAATACGCCGGTCCAGGACACGGTGCCGGGCGTCGAAGTCCACGCCCAGCTCGCCGAGCAGATGATCGAGCAGCAATTCCTGGCGCGACCGGATTACGCGACCGGCGCCGAGTTCCTCTACCTGGCGGTGATCGGGCTGCTCTTCGTATGGCTCTTGCCTCGGCTTTCGGCGGGCCGGATGGCGATCGTTGCTATGGTCTTCATCGGCATCGGCGTCCTGGTGCCGTGGATCGCCTATTCGGAGTACCGGCTGCTGTTCGATCCGATCTATCCGCCGGCAACCCTGGCGGCGATCTATGTCAGCGGCTCGGCTCTCGCTTTCATGAGCGCGGAACGCGAGCGTCGCGAGATCCGCGGAGCCTTCGGTCTATATCTGTCGCCCGATGTCGTCGAGCAGCTCGCCCGCAATCCCGATCTGCTGAAGTTGGGTGGCGAGCTGCGCGAGATCACGGTGATGTTCACCGACGTGCGTGGCTTCACCACGATTTCCGAGCAGTTCGATCCGCAGGGGCTGACGCGGTTCATGAACCGCTTCCTGACGCCGATGACCGACCTGATCCTCGATCATCGCGGCACCATCGACAAATACATGGGTGACGCCATCATGGCGTTCTGGAATGCGCCGATCGAGGTGGAAGGCCATGCCGCCCGCGCCTGCGAGACAGCGCTTGCCATGCAGGCAAGGCTGCGCGCCCTCAATGTCGAGTGGAAAGCCGAGGCCGAAGTGGAGGGCCGCCGGCACATCCCCGTGAACATCGGCGTCGGTCTCAATACCGGCCGCGCCTCGGTCGGCAACTTCGGATCGTCGCAGCGCTTCACCTATTCCTGCCTCGGCGACTCGGTGAATCTCGCCTCCCGCCTCGAAGGTCAATGCAAGACCTATGGCGTTGGAGTCATCGTCGGGAGCAGTACACGCGCGGAGGTTCTGGATCTGGCGACTATCGAACTCGACCTGGTGATGGTGAAGGGCAAGACCGAGCCGGAACAGGTCTATGCGCTGCTAGGAGACGCTGCGATGGCGACGTCGTCCGCTTTTCAGGCATTGCTGGATCGACAGGCGGCGCTGCTGGCACAATATCGCGCCGGTGGCTTTGCCGAAGCCTTGGCGATGATCGATGCTTGTGAGCAGGCCGCTGAAGAGACGGGCTGGCAGCAGGGCTATTACGAAATGATGCGGGCACGGATCGACGGCCTGATCGACGATTCGCCGATGGACTGGACGGGAGTATATGTCGCCAAAGACAAGTGAGACTTTTAGGCGGATCGCCGCCATCGAAGCGCTGGTGTGCCGCGATGTCGGCCGCAAGACCGGGGAGTTGGTGGAGGCGAACAGGGGCGGCCTGTCGGCGGCGGCGCAGTCCCTTGCCCAGACAACCCGCGTCGGCCTCATCACCGGCTTCTTCGTGCCGCGGGGCGATGTTGCGGCACCCGAGACCGACGGTCCGGTCGGCACGGCGCTTCTCGCCGCCGCACTTGCGGCGTGCGGCGTGCCGGCAAGGATCGCGGTCGACACGCCCTGCGCCGACGCCGTGCGGGTGGCCGTCGAGGCAGCGGGGGGCGGTGTCGGCGTCGATGAAGTGGCCGTCGACGACCGAGCCGGGCTCGAGCGTTTGACCGAGACCTGGCAGAAGGCCGGCCTCAGCCATGCGCTCGCGATCGAACGCTGCGGCCGCAGCACCGGGGGCCCACCGCGCAATATGCGAGGCGTCGATGTCTCGCCCTGGACGGCGCCGCTCGACGATCTGTTTCTCGGTGGCCCCTGGACGAAACTCGCGGTCGGCGATGGCGGCAACGAGATCGGCATGGGCAAGCTGCCGGCCGGCCTGATCGCACGGACGGTGCCGAACGGCGCCGAAATCGCCTGCGTCACCTCCTGCGACCATCTCGTCGTCGCCGGTGTTTCGAACTGGGGCGCCTACGGGCTGATGGCAGCCCTTGCCGTGTTGCGTGCGGATTGGCGGCCGATGATCGCCAGGTTCCTGACAGCGGAACGCGACCTCGCCGTCACCCAGGCGATCGTCGACAGGGCCGGTGCGGTCGATGGCGTCACGGCGCGCGGCGAGGCGACGGTCGACGGCTTCGGTCCCGACATTCATGGTGCACTGATCGACGAACTCGGTCGCATTGCGTGGGGGCAGGTGGCGGACTAGTTTGCGCCGCCATGGAAAACCCTTACGCACCGACCCATCCCGAAATCCGCGATGCGGTTCGCCAACTCTGCCTGAAATTCGACGGCGCCTACTGGCGTGACCTCGATCGCGAGCGCGGCTACCCGACGGCGTTCGTGAAGGCGCTGACCGAGGCGGGCTGGCTCGGGATCCTCATTCCCGAGGAATATGGCGGCTCGGGCCTCGGCCTCTCGGCGGCAAGCGCGGTGCTCGAGGAGATCCACCACGCCGGCTGCAACGCCGCAGCGTGTCATGCCCAGATGTACATCATGGGCACCATGCTCCGGCACGGCAGCAAGGAGCAGAAGGAACGCTACCTGCCCAAGATCGCCACCGGGGAATTGCGGCTACAAGCTTTCGGCGTCACTGAGCCGTCCAGCGGCACCGATACGCTCAGCCTTCGCACCACGGCGGTGAAGAAGAACAACAGTACCTACGTCGTGAACGGCCAGAAGGTATGGACCAGCCGCGCCGAGCATTCCGACCTGATGCTGCTGCTGGCGCGCACCACGCCGCGCGAGCAATCCGCCAAGCGCACGGAGGGGCTCTCGGTGTTCCTGGTCGACATGGGCACGGCGTTGAACAAGGGGCTAACCATCCGGCCGATCCGCACGATGATGAACCACAACAGCACCGAGGTGTTCTTCGACAACATGGAAGTGCCGGCCGAGAACCTGATCGGCGAGGAAGGGCAGGGCTTCCGCTACATCCTGAGCGGCATGAACGCCGAGCGCGTGCTGATCGCTTCGGAATGTATCGGCGACGGGCGCTGGTTCATCGAGAAGGCCGTGAACTATGCCAAGGAGCGCAAGCTCTTTGGTCGGCCGATCGGACAGAATCAAGGCGTGCAGTATCCCATTGCGCGTGCCTACACGCAGATCGAGGCGGCCGATCTGATGGTGCGCAAGGCGGCCAGCCTGTACGAGGCCGGCATCAATGCTGGCGCAGAAGCCAACATGGCCAAGATGCTGGCGTCGGAGGCGTCGTGGGCATGCGCCGAGATGTGCGTGCAGACGCATGGCGGCTTCGGCTTCGCCGAAGAATACGACATCGAGCGCAAATTCCGCGAAGCGCGGCTCTACACGGTGGCGCCGATCTCGACCAACATGATCCTGAACTACGTCGCCGAACACATCCTCGGGCTGCCGCGCTCCTACTGAGCCACGGCGTTCACGATCATTTTCTGGAAATGAACCACCAGATGTTCGCTGTTGGTCAGGAACCGCCCTCGATCGGGCAGGCCGCCGAGCAGGCCGCGCTGTACTGAGTCGGTGAGATCGTCGTCTTCCTTGGCGACCTGCTTGTTGAAGGCGATCAACGACTGCGCGAAATCCGCATTGACGCCCGGGCCGAAGAACTGCTCGGAAAAGCCTTTGGTCGCATTCGGTCCGTCAGGACTCCACACGTCGACCGACAGGTTGGGAAAGCCCGGGTTGATGTTGATGGTCATGTTCGGCCACAGGAAGTGATACTGCGACTGCGTCACGTCGCCGGCGACATCGTAAAGAGCCACCTTGCTCTTGCCTTGCAGGGCGGTGCTGCGCACCTGGCCGGTCTGGCTCGAGAACAGTCCGTGCGCCGTGAGCTTGTAGGCATCGGGCCGCACGTCGATCGCGGCGTTGAAGCCGGGATGGGCAACGGCGCAGTGATAGCACTCGAGGTAGTTCTCCAGCATGGTCTTCCAGTTGGCGTGCGACCGCCATTCCTCGCGGTTGTGGGGCACGAGCCTGTCGAGCGCCACGCCGCTGCCGGCGATGATGTCCAAGATCGGACCGTAACAGGTCTCCACCGACGGCACCTCGGGGTCGAGATGCACGAACACGAATGGACCCAGCGCTTCAGCCCGGATCGGCAGAAGCGGAAAGTCGCCGAGGTTGAAATTCGGCTCGGCGGCCGAACGCGGCACGCGCTTGAGGCCGCCGGCAAGGTCGTAGGTCCAGGCGTGATAGCCGCACTGCATCACCTTGGCGTTGCCGCGCCCCTTCATGACTTCGTGACGACGGTGGCGACAGACATTGACGAAGCCCGCCAGCCCACGGTCGTTGCGAACGACGACGACCGGCACGCCGCCGGCATAGCCGGTGATGTAGTCGCCCAGCGCCGTCAATTGCGACACGGGGCCAATGTAGTTCCAGCTCTTGCGGAAGACGTGCGTGATCTCCCGCTCGGTGATCGACGGGTCGGTGTACCAGCGCGACGGCAGCGACTCGCCGCGGTCGAGCGCCGCGAGCAGGCCGCTGGAAGAGTCGAAGCCTTGCGTCATGAGTGGCGCCATCAATTCAGGATAGCGGCTCGAAGAGCCGAGATTGCGGCCATGATCGCGGCGTGGCCAACCATCAGCAGGAAGACCGTCCAGATCGCGGTGACGATCGTGAGCAGCCAGCCGAACATGGCCATCATGCCGTCGTCCTCGATGAGCGCGAGGCAGAACAACAGGATGGCGTAGGCCGGGAACAGGTTGTCGAAGGGGATCGGCAACGCCAGTACCAGGATGTTGAGCGACCAAGCGATCAGCAGCAATTGGCGCGGCAGCCCGGTCACCCACCATTCGCGGCGGGCGTGAACGGTCTTTTCCAGCCACTGGATGAAGCGGCGGGTGCGGCCGAGGCAGTTCTGCAGCTTGCCGCGGTCCAGGCCGCGCCGGCCGATGAATCCGGGCAGGGACGCCACGGGCCGACCGGCGAAGAACTGGACCAGCAGGAACAGCATCGGCACGCCAGTGATCGTCGAGAGCCAGGGAATGCCCGTCGGTATGACATTGGGCACGTTGAGCGCCAGGATGGCGAAGGCGTAGGAGCGGCCTTCCAGGCCGGTCAGGAACTCATCGAGCGTCAGGACGGAGTCGCGCGCACCGGCGAACATCCGGTCGAGCGCATCGTAGAGCCCGAAAGTGTCCTTCATTACCCCGTCCGGGCGAGCAGGCGCTCAGCCAGCACCAGATGCGGGCGGTCGAGCATCTTGCCGTCGAGGGTGAGAACCCCGGATTCCGGGTTGCTCTCGAAGGTCGCCACGACGCGCTTGGCCCAGTCGATCTCATCCGCGCTCGGCGTGAAGACCTCATGGATGATCGCAACCTGGTCGGGATGGATCGCGATCTTGCCGCAATATCCCATGCGCCGGGCGTCGCGCGCCTCGGCCCGGAGGCCGTCGACGTTCTTGATGTCGGGATAGACCGTGTCATAGGCGGTGACGCCGGCGGCCACCGACGCCATCAGGTTGATCGTGCGGGCAAGCTTGAAGGTGTCGTCGTAGACGCCGGGCGACGGGCCCTTGGCGAGCGCGCCGAGGTCGGCCATCAGATCCTCGCCACCCCAGGAGTGGCCCATCAGCCGCGCATGCTTGGCCGGCGCGGCCGTCAGCGCCAGCACGGCGGCGGCACTTTCGGTGGCGATGGTCAGGATGCGAGTCGTGCCGTGACCGATGCCTTCGCGCGCTTCGAGGGCGTCGAGGTAGTTGGCCAGCAGGTCGAGGTTGGCCTGGCCGACGCATTTCGGAAAGACGATGCCGTCGGGCTTGCCCTGCATGACGACGGCCAGATCACCCAGCGTCAGGCCGGTGTCGAGCGCGTTCACGCGGACATAGAGCTTGGGGCCATTGCGATTGGCGCTGCGCAGATAGGCCAAGGCCATATCGCGCGCGATCGGCTTGCGGTTGGCGGCGACCGAGTCCTCGAGGTCGAGGATCAGCCCGTCCGGCCCGGAGGTCGGGCCCTTGGCGAGCTTGCGCTCCGAATCGGCCGGAACGAACAGGAATGAACGCATGCTTTAATCCTCAGGCTTTCGACTTCTTGTGCATCAGCGCCTGGCGCGTGCATTCGGCCACGACGTCACCGTGCTGGTTGATCGCGGTATGGCCGAACTCCACGATGCCGGCGTTGGGCCGCGACTTGCTCTCGCGCAGGCTCAGCACCTTGGTACGCACACGAATTGTGTCGCCGTGAAAGACAGGCTTGGGGAAACGCACGTCGGTCATGCCGAGGTTGGCGACCGTCGTGCCCAGCGTCGTGTCGTTTACGGTCATCCCGATCATCAGGCCCAGGGTGAACAGGCTGTTCACGATGCGCTGGCCAAATTCGGTCTTGGAGGCGAACTCCTCGTCGATGTGCAACGGCTGCACGTTCATGGTGAGCGAGCTGTAGAGGACATTGTCCATTTCCGTGACGGTGCGCGTCCACGGATGCTCGAACATCTGGCCGACGGTGAATTCCTCGAAATAAAGCCCCGCCATCTTCCTCCCCCGAATTCCTCCACCCGAAAGTCCGCTCTTACTAGCATGGATGGACGCTGACCGGCTCGCCATCGTATCAATGCCGCCACAGGACGAAACACCGACGACGGGAGCAGGACGATGCGTGCGATGCTGAGCGAAACGCCGGGCGGGCCGGAAAGCCTTAAACTGGTGGAACTCCCGTCCAAGCCGTTGAGCAAGGGCCAGGTGCGTGTCGCGGTCCGGGCGGCAGGCGTTAATTTTCCCGACACGCTGATCATCCAGGACAAATACCAGTTCAAGCCGCCGCGCCCGTTCGCACCGGGCCACGAGATCGCCGGGGACATCATCGAGCTGGGCGAGGGTGTGAGCGGCTACAAGATGGGTGACCGCGTGATCGGCATGATCGGCCATGGCGGCTACGCCACCGAGGCGGTCGTCGATATGGGCAGCCTGCTGCCGATGCCGAAGAACATGAGCTACGACGACGGCGCGGCGTTCACCATGACCTACGGCACCTCCTACTACGCGCTGAAGCAGCGCAGCAGCTACAAGGCCGGCGAGACGCTGCTGGTCACCGGCGCCTCGGGCGGCGTCGGCCTTACCGCCGTCGAACTGGGCGCGCTGATGGGGCTGAAGGTGATCGCCGCCGTTGGCTCCGACGAGAAGATGGAGATCTGCAAAAAGTACGGCGCCACGATGTTCGTGAACTACACCAAGGACAAGATGCGCGACAAGGTCAAGGAGCTGACCGGCGGCAACGGCGCGGACATCATCTACGACGCCGTCGGCGGCGATGCCTTCGACGAGTCCGTCCGCTGCATTGCCTGGTACGGGCGGCTGCTGGTGGTGGGCTTTGCGGCCGGTCGCATCCCCTCGCTGCCGGCCAACCTCGCCCTGCTGAAGAGCTGCGACGTGCGCGGCGTATTCTATGGTGCCTGGCGCGGGCGCGAGCCTGCGGAAGCGCGGAAGAATTTCGATGAGCTGCTGGCCTGGTATGCCGAGGGCAGGCTGAAGCCGCACATCTCCATGCGCTTTCCGCTGGAGGAGAGCGCCGAGGCAATGAACGCACTCCTGTCGCGCAAGGCGACAGGCAAGGTCGTGCTGACGATCTCCTGAGGAGGATGCGATGGGCCGTCTGGCCGGCAGAATCGCGATCGTGACGGGCGGCGCCTCCGGCATCGGGGCGGCCTCAGTCAAGCTCTTCGCCGAGGAAGGCGCGTCGGTTCTGGCGGTCGACCTGCCCGGTTCGGCGATCGACACCGTCCATACCGGTAATCCGGCCATCGCGACGCTCGCGGCCGACATCACCGCCGACGAGGCCCCCAAGAACATCGTGGCGGCGGCGCTGGCCAAATTCGGTGCGATCGACATCCTGTTCAACAATGCCGGCGTCAGCGGCCGCGCCTTCGTCGAGGAGATGACCGACGAGCATTGGGACAAGGTCAATGGCGTCAATCTGCGCGCGATGTTCCGGATCTGCCGCGAAGCCATTCCGGCGCTCAAGCTGCGGGCGCGGGAGAAGGGGCGGGCGCGCATTCTCAACACGGCCTCGGTGATGGCGTTCGACACGGACTTTGGCCTCGCCGCTTACGCAGCCTCCAAGGCCGGCGTCGGTGGCCTCACGCGCACGCTGGCGCTGGAACTCGGCAAGTTCAACATCACCGCCAACTACGTCTGCCCTGGCGCGATCTACAGCGGCATGACGCGGACCAATTTCGACAACCCCGAGATCCGCGCGGTGTGGGAAAAGAAGGCGGCACTTCGCCGCCTGGGCCAACCGATCGACATTGCGCGCGGCGCGCTGCTGTTGGCGTCCGACGAGGCCGATTTCATCACTGGCCACGAGTTGGTAGTCGACGGCGGCCTCACTCTCCGGACCTGAGGCGTACGCAGATGACCAACATCCATTCCTTTGCCGCCGACTACAGCGAGGCCCGCGACAAGTTCCTGGCGGCGGCGCGGCTGGCCGGTGCGCGTACCTTTCGCTACGACAACCCCACCAAGGGGCCCAAGGGCGAGCAGCTGTCGACCGACGTTGCCCTCGTGGGCCGCGAGGATGCGTCCAAGGTCGTGGTCACGATTTCCAGCACGCACGGCGTTGAAGGCTATTGCGGTTCGGGTTTCCAGGTCGATTGGTGGGCGCCGCCGGGCTGCCGGCCGACACCGCGGCGGTCCTAGTCCATGCCATCAATCCCTACGGCTTCGCCTGGACCAGGCGCGTGACCGAGGAAGGTAACGATCTCAACCGCAATTACGTCGATCACAGCAAGCCCTATCCGGTGAACGAGGGCTATCTCGAGATCGCCGACTTCCTCATCCCGGCCGACCTGAGCGAGGCCGGCACCAAGGCCGCCGAAGCCAAGCTCGCGGCCCATCGCAAGAAGGTGGGCGAGGTCGCCTATTTCCGCGCCGTGTCGGGCGGCCAGTACAGCCATCCCGACGGCATGTTCTTCGGCGGCGGCGGACCGGCCTGGTCCAATCGCACCCTGCACGCCATCACCGACAAGTTCCTGAAGGGCCGAAACGATGTCGCGGTCATCGACTTCCACACCGGCCTCGGCCCCTATGGCTACGGCGAGCCGATCACACACTTCGACATCGATACGCCGGCATCCCGGCGGGTCCGGGCCTTCTGGGGCGAATCGGTGACCGAATCGAAGCGTGGCCAGACCGCCTCCCAGGCGCGCGACGGGCTCGGCCACTATGGCCTCAACCGCGTCCTCCTGGAGCCGGAAACGCGGCTCACCATGTGCACCCTGGAATACGGCACCTTCGACCGCGAGAGCGGGCAAAAAGCCTTCCGGGCCGACCATTGGCTGCACAAGCACGGCGATCCGCTGGGCAAGGAGGCCGGGCCGGTGCGGGCCGCCATGCGCCGGCAGTTCTATCCCGACGCCGACGACTGGAAGGAAGCGGTCCTGTTCCGCGGCCACCAGATCACCCGGTAGGCGATCGCCGGCATGCAGCGCCCAATCTATTAAGCAGATCCAATTGACGCGATTGGGGACAATCAGCCCCTGAAAAGCCATTCGCGCCGCTACCGTTCCTGCTAGAACTCCCGTATGCGTGCTCTGATAGCGTTGGTCGCGTTTGCGGGCGTGGCCGCGCTCAATCTTCTGTGGTGGTGGTTGCCGAACAGGCCGGTGGAGATCGCCGGCTGGACGGCGGCGCCGCTGCAGAGCGTGTCGTTTGCCCCCTACCGGCCGGGGCAAAGCCCGCTGACCCGCACGTTTCCGACGCCTGACCAGATCGAGGAAGACTTGAAGCGTCTGCAGGGCAAGGTGCAGGCGGTGCGGACCTATTCATCGGGCGAGAACCTCGAGACCGTGCCGCAGCGCGCCGGCAAGTATGGGCTGAAGGTCTGGCACGGCGCCTGGCTGAACAATAACGACAAGGAAAACCTCGAGCAGATCAACCTGCTGATCGACCATGCCAACAAGTACAAGGATACGGTCGAGCGGGTGATCGTCGGCAACGAGGTGCTGCTGCGCAAGGATCTGACGGCCAACGAACTGCGCCGCTACATCCGCCAGGTGAAGCAGCGCGTGACCCAGCCCGTCACCTATGCCGACGTCTGGGAGTTCTGGATGCGCAATCCCCAGCTCGCCGACGAGGTCGACTTCATCACCATCCATATCCTGCCGTACTGGGAGGACGAGCCGATCGGCGTCGATCGCCGCGAACCCGACGGCAGGCTGAGCATCGATAAGCACCTGACCGACATCTACAAGAAGGTGCAGGCGCGCTTCCCGGGCAAGAAGATCGTGATCGGCGAGACCGGCTGGCCGAGCGACGGCCGCATGCGCTCCGACGCACGCCCGGGACGGGTCGAGCAGGTCCAGTACTTCTCGATCTTCCGGACCGCTGCCGAGCGCGAGAAATTCGACTACAACGTCATCGAGGCTTTCGACCAGTACTGGAAGGCACGCCAGGAAGGCACCGTCGGGGCAGCATGGGGGCTGCTCGACGCGCAGCGGCGCGACAAGTTCGAACTCGGCAAGCCGGTGGTGGCCGAGCCGCAGTGGCGGGTCCTGTTTGCCCTGACGACGATGGCATCGGGCCTGATCCTGCTCGGCTTTGTCAGCCAGCGTCGCCCCAAGGGATGGAAGTCGATCGTGCTCTTCGCGTTCTTCACCCAGGCGGTGGCGACCAGCTACGTGCAGGCGACCTGGATCGATGTTTCGCGCAGCTTCTACTTCGAGCGCATGGCCGGCGTCGTGTTCTGGGCGGTGCTGCTTGGCCTGTTCAGCTACGCCCTGCTGCGCGGCATCGCCGACAGCCTGACCGGCAAGATGGCCGACCCCTCGCTCTACGGCGCCCGGGTCATGGCGGCGTGGCGGGCATGGCGGGAGCTGCCGCGCTACCGCATCGTCCAGCGCGCTGATCTGATGGCCCAGGTGCTCTATCTGGCACTGACAGTGCTGTGCATCTTCTATCTCGTCGTCATCAGCATCGATTGGTACGACGGCGTCATCCGGATCGGCGACTGGTTTCGCCAGATCGCCATCGACGGCCGCTACCGCGACTTCCCGGTCTGGAGCTTCGTCATTCCGAGCATCGTGCTGATGGCCTGGAAGACCATCACCATCCTGCGCACGGAGCCGGCGTCGCGTTCCCACCGTATCTCCAAGGCGCTCTCGTTCGGCCGCCTGCTGGGCTACGACGGCAGCCGCGGTTTCGTGCGCATGGACCGCTCCTTCAGCCGCGTCAGGCCGGTCCTGCCGGAGATCGTCCTGGCCGGGCTGCTGATCTTCTGGGCGGTGGTCATGGTGGTGACCGAGGGCGCCATCAAGTTGCATGACGGCGGCGCTGGCGGCTTCGTTTCGGCCGACGGCGGCCGGTGGGTGATCCGGACGCTGTTCTGGAACACGCAGGCCAGCTGGTTCGGCTTCATCGCCATCCTGATGGCGATCCCTTACCTGGCGACGATCTACGTATCCATACGCGAACCACTGGCAGAACCGCCGCCGGACTCCTATACCTCCAAGTGGTAGGCGCTTAGCCGGGAGTTACGACATGGAAATCAAGGGCGAGTACAGGATCGCCGCGTCGCGCGAGAAGGTTTTCGCGGCGCTCAACGACGTAGCCACACTGCAGGCGTGCATTCCAGGCTGCGAATCACTCGAGAAGACTTCCGACACCGAGATGAAGGCAAAGGTGCGCCTGCGCATCGGGCCGGTCAGCGCCAGCTTCACCGGCAAGGTGACGCTTTCCGACCTCGATCCTCCTAACGGCTACAAAATCTCCGGCGAAGGGCAGGGCGGCGCGGCAGGCTTCGCCAAGGGCGGTGCGGTCGTCACATTGCGTGAAGACGGCGCGGACACCATCCTGAACTACAATGTCGATGCCCAGGTCGGCGGCAAGATCGCTCAGGTCGGCGCGCGCCTGATCGACGGCACCGCCCGCAAGCTGGCCGACGAGTTCTTCAGCAAGTTCACCGCAATGGTCGGCGGCCCGCCGCCTGGCGAAGTGGCGGCACCCGCCGCGGCGCCTGCAGCCGCCACAGCGGCGTCTGCTGCAGCGCAGCGAGGCTACAAGCACTGGATCGTCATCGGCGTCGGCGCCGTTGTATTGGTCCTGGTATTCATTGCGAGTCGTTAGCACTGGCTCGCGTATAGACTGTCATCCGCAATTCGCTTGACCGCCGCCGGAGCGGCTTGCGACAGTCGATATAACGCTCTGGCGGGTGCGCTTGGCGCAGCCGCGAACCAATAAAGTGAGGGAGAGAGTAATGATCATTTCCGTAGCCATGACCGTCAACGGCAAGGCCGTCTCGGGCAAGGTCGAGGCGCGCACGCTGCTGGTTCAGTTCCTGCGCGAGCATCTGGGAATGACCGGCACCCACGTCGGCTGCGACACCAGCCAGTGCGGCGCCTGCGTCGTCCATGTCGACGGCAAGTCGATCAAATCGTGCACCATTCTGGCGGTCCAGTCCGAGGGATCGAAGGTGACCACGATCGAGGGCCTGGCGGAGAGCGCCGACAAGCTGCACCCGATGCAGGAGGCCTTCCGCGAGAACCACGCTCTTCAGTGCGGCTTCTGCACCCCGGGCATGGTGATGAGCGCCATCGACATGGTGAAGCGCCACAACTACCAGCTCGACGAGGCGACCGTGCGCCGCGAACTCGAGGGCAACCTCTGCCGCTGCACCGGCTACCACAACATCGTGAAGGCAATCCTGGCCGCCGCACCGGCCATGAAGTCAGCGGGAGTGTAGCGCCATGACCTCCGCCTCTGGAATCGGCGCTCGCGTTCTCAGGACGGAAGACAAGCGCTTCCTGACCGGGACCGGCCGCTATGTCGACGATCTGCCTCTCGCGCGCGCGACCTACGCCTACTTCCTGCGTTCGCCGCACGCTCACGCGAAGATAAAGAGCATCGACGTTTCCGCGGCGGCCAAGATGCCGGGCGTGGTCAACATCTTTACCGGCAAGGACCTGGTCGACGCCAAGGTCGGCGGGCTGATCTGCGGCTGGGTGGTCAAGGACAAGCACGGCGAACCGCACAAGGCGCCGGCCCATCCCGTGATGGCGGTCGACACGGTGCGCTATGTTGGCGACACGGTCGCCATGATCGTGGCCAACAGCCACGACGAGGCCAAGGACGCCGCCGAGGCGATCAAGGTTGACTACGACGTGAAGCCCGCGACCATCGATCTCGCCAAGGCGCTCGACAAGGGCGCAACCCAGGTCCATCCCGAGGCGCCGGGCAACCTGATCTACGACTGGGAAATCGGCGTGAAGGCCGATGTCGACGCGGCGTTCGCCAAGGCCGCTCATGTCACCAAGCTCGACCTCGTCAACAACCGCCTGATCCCCAACGCCATGGAGCCGCGCGCCGCGGCGGCGGAGTACGACAAGGGCACCGGCAACTACACGCTGTGGTCGACGTCGCAGAATCCGCACGTGCTCCGCCTCATCCTATCGGCTTTCGTGCTGGGCATTCCCGAGCACAAGCTGCGGGTCATTGCCCCTGACGTCGGCGGCGGTTTCGGCAGCAAGATCTTCTGCTATGCCGACGAGACGATGGTCTGCTGGGCGGCATCGCGTGTCGGCCGGCCGATCAAGTGGACCGCCGAGCGCAGCGAATCGTTCCAGACCGATTGCCATGGCCGCGACCACGTTACCCACGCCGAGCTGGCCTTGGACAAGGACGGCAAGTTCCTGGCGCTGAAGGTCGAGACGATCGCCAACATGGGCGCCTACCTGTCGACCTTCTCAACGGCGGTGCCGACCTATCTTTACGCCACGTTGCTGGCCGGCCAGTACACGACGCCGTTGATCTACGCCAACGTGAAGGCAGCTCTCACGCACACGGCGCCGGTCGATGCCTATCGCGGTGCCGGCCGACCCGAAGCGACGTTCGTCATCGAGAGCATCGTCAGCAAGGCCGCGGCCGAGATGAAGATCGATCCGGCCGAGCTGCGCCGGAAGAACTTCATTCCGTCGACGGCCTTCCCGTACCAGACGCCCGTGGCGCTGCAGTACGATTCGGGCAACTACCCGCCGATCATCGACGAAGCGATGAAGATCGCCGACTACAAGGGCTTTGAGGCCCGCCGCGCCGAGGCCAAGTCGCGTGGCAAGCTGCGCGGCATCGGCTTCTCGTCCTATATCGAGGCCTGCGGTCTCGCGCCTTCGCAGGTCATCGGCCAGCTGGGCGGCGGCGTCGGGCAATGGGAGTCGGCGCAGATCAAGTTCAACCCGACCGGCAACGTCCAGATCATGACCGGCGCACATAGCCACGGCCAGAGCCACGAGACGACGTTTGCGCAGATCATCCACGACAAGCTCGGCGTGCCGATGGACCAGATCGAGATCGTCCATGGCGACACGGCGACGACGCCGTTCGGCATGGGCACCTACGGTTCGCGTTCGCTCGCGGTCGGCGGGTCGGCCATCGTCAAGGCCACCGAGAAGATCATCGCCAAGGGCAAGAAGATCGCGGCCCATTTGATGGAAGCGTCGGTGGCCGACGTCGAGTTCGAGAACGGCACCTTCAAGGTGACGGGCACGGACAAGAACGTGCCGCTGGCCCAGGTCGTGTTCGCGGCCTACGTGCCGCACAATTATCCGCTGGCCGAGGTCGAGCCGGGCATGGACGAGAACGCCTTCTATGATCCGGCGAACTTCGTCTATCCGGCAGGCACGCAGATCTGTGAGCTCGAGATCGACCCGGAGACCGGCACCACCGAGATCGTCGCCTTCACTGCGATCGACGACTTCGGCAACATCATCAATCCGATGATCGTCGAGGGACAGGTTCACGGCGGCATCGTGCAGGGCGTCGGCCAGGCACTGATGGAAGGCGCCGTCTACGACAAGAGCACGGGCCAGCTCATCAGCGGCTCGTACATGGATTACACCATGCCGCGCGCGGACAACTTCCCGTCGTTCAAGCTCGGCTACAAGGTGACGCCTTGCCCGCACAATCCATTGGGTGTGAAGGGCTGCGGCGAGGCCGGGGCGATCGCCTCGCCGGCTGCCGTGATGAACGCGGTTCACGATGCGCTGGCGCCGATCGGCGTCAAACACGTGGAGATGCCGGCCACATCGCTCAACGTGTGGCAATCGATCAAGGGCGCCCAGCGTCAAGCTGCCGAGTAGGGCAGTCGAGTAACCGGAGGAAATTCAGATGTATGATTTCGCTTACCACCGTCCGAAGTCGGTCGCCGACGCCGTCGGCCTGCTGAAGAGCAAGCCCGAGGCCCGCGCCATGTCGGGCGGCATGACCCTGATCCCGACGCTGAAGCAGCGCCTGGCGCGGCCGAGCGACGTGGTCGATCTCGGCGGCGTCAAGGAACTGGCCGGCATCAAGGTGGAGGGCAACAACGTCGTGATCGGCGGCATGACGCGCCACGCCGACGTGGCGGGCTCGGCCGAGGTCAAGGCCGCGATCCCGGCGCTGGCCTATCTCGCCGGCCATATCGGCGATCCGCAGGTCCGCAATCGCGGCACGATGGGCGGTTCGGTCGCCAACAACGATCCGGCGGCCGACTATCCCGGCGCGGTCGTGGCGCTCAATGCCACGGTCACCACCAAC
Organism: Reyranella massiliensis 521; assembly: GCA_945860205.1. GTDB lineage: Bacteria > Pseudomonadota > Alphaproteobacteria > Reyranellales > Reyranellaceae > Reyranella > Reyranella massiliensis_B. The sequence continues at coordinate 70,983 of CAMARK010000005.1, forward strand.
ACCCGCAAGATCGCAGCCGACGACTTCTTCAAAGGCCTGTTCGAGACCGCCCTTGCCGACGGCGAACTGATCACCTCGATCAGCTTCCCCAAGGTGGAGAAGGCGGCCTACATGAAGTTTCCCAACCCGGCCTCGCGCTACGCCATGGTCGGCGTGTTCGTGGCCAAGTCGGCCTCAGGCGTGCGGGTGGCGGTGACCGGCGCCGGCGCCTGCGTCTTCCGCGTCAAGGCGATGGAAGAGGCACTGACCAAGAACTTCTCCTCGGCGGCGATCAAGGACATCAAGATCCCGTTCGAGGGTCTCAACAGCGACATCCACGGCAGCTCCGAGTACCGCGCCCATCTCGTGGGCGTCATGGCGCGCCGCGCGGTCGACGCTGCGAACAAGTAGCCGGCTGCGGCTGCACGGACTAACGTCGGGGCGTCCTGTTCAGGACGCCCTTTCGTTTTGGGGAGAGGCATGAAGGCGCTGGTCACGGGGTTCGATGCGTTCGGGGGCGAGGCGGTCAATCCGTCGTCGCTCGCGGTTGGCCGGCTGAAGAAGCGGGTTGGCGGCATCGTCGTGCACACGGCCCAGTTGCCAACCTCCTACGCCCAGTCGGCCAAGGTGCTCCTGGCGGCGATCGAGAAGACCAGGCCCGACATCGTGCTCTGCGTGGGCCAGGCCGGCGGCCGAAGCGAACTCTGCCTCGAGCGCGTCGCCATCAACGTCCAGGACGCCCGAATCCGCGACAACGACGGCAAGCAGCCGATCGACAGACCGGTGGTGAAGGACGGCCCGGCGGCGCATTTCACGACCCTGCCGATCAAGGCCTGCGTGGCCGAAATGCGCAAGGCCGGGCTGCCGGCCGCCGTCTCGAACACCGCCGGTACCTTCGTCTGCAATCACATCTTCTACGCGCTGATGGATATCGCGGCGGGCCATCCGATCCCGATGCGCGGCGGCTTCCTGCACATTCCCTATGTGCCGGAGCAGGCGGCCCGGCTGGGCGGCGCGCCCTCGATGGCACTGGACGACATCGTGCGCGGCATAGAAATCATCCTGACCGTCAGTGCCGTCCGCACCAGCGACCTTCACACCGTCGAGGGTCGCATCTCCTGATCACTCCGCGGCGAGGGCCAGCGGCGGCGGCACATGCCTCACCGGTGTCGCCTCGACCGCCGTCGGCCGCTTCACCCGGAACCAGGCGGCATAGAGCGCCGGCAGGAACAGGAGCGTGAGCGCGGTCGCCACCAGCAGGCCGCCCATCAAGGCTACTGCCATGGGGCCGAAGAACACGCTGCGCGACAGCGGGACCATGGCGAAGATCGCCGTGCCGGCGGTGAGCAGGATCGGCCGGGCGCGTCGCACGGTAGCGTCGATCACGGCATCCCACGGCGTATGGCCAGCAGCGAGGTCCTGGTCGATCTGGTCAACCAGGATCACCGAGTTGCGCATGATCATGCCGGCCAGCGCAATGGTGCCCAGCAGCGAGACGAAGCCGAAGGGCTGATTGAAGGCCAGCAGGAACAGCGCCACGCCGATCATGCCGAGCGGCGCCGTCAGCATGACCAGGGCGAGCTTGGAGAAGCTCTGGAGCTGCAGCATCAGGAACAGCACCATCAGGAAGGCCATCACCGGCATCATCCGGAAGATGGAGCCCTGGCTGCGCGCGCTTTCCTCCTTGTCGCCGCCGACCTCGATGCGATAGCCGGCCGGCAGGTCCGCCCGCACCGGCGCCAGCGCCGTGTCGATGCGCGCGGCCACGTCAGGTCCCTGCACGCCGTCGATCACGCCGGCCCGCACGGTCATCAGCAGGTCCTTGTTGCGCCGCCACAGGATCGGCTCTTCCAGCTCAAAGCGTAGCGTCGCGAGCTGGGCAAGGGAGACCACGCCGCCATTGGCCGTCCTCATGTTGATCGCCTCCAGCCCTTCGAGGCTGAGGCGCTCGTCCGGCACGGCGCGGGCGACCACGTCGATGCTCTCGGCGCGGTCGCGGTATTGGGTAACCACTACGCCCGTTAGCAGGGTTTGCAGGGTGTTGCCGAGCATCTGTGAATCGACGCCGAGCGCGCGGGCCTTGTTCTGGTCGATTTCCAGCCGCACCGTCTTGGCGAGCTCGTTCCAGTCGAAGTTGATGTCGCGGGTGGCGGGATCGGCCTTGAAGACCTGGCGGACCTTTTCTGCCACGGCACGGACCTGCTGCGGATCCTCGCCCAGCACCCGGAACATGACGGGGTAGGCGACCGGTGGGCCGTTCTGCAGGCGCTGGACGCGCGCCCGCACGGCCTCGAAGTCCTCGGCGAAGGCCTTGTTCAGGCCCGCCAGCACGCGCTCACGGGCCTCCAGATCCTTCATCATGACGATGATCTGGCCGAAGCTCGCATTGGCCAGTTCAGGCACGGTCGGCAGGTAGAAGCGCGGGCTGCCGGCGCCGACATAGGCGGTGAAGTGACTGACATCGGAATCGGCGCCCAGCATCTTCTCCAGCTTCTTCACCTCGGTGTCGGTGGCGGCGAAGGAAGCGCCCTGGGCGAGGCGCAGGTCGACGATCAGCTCGGGCCGGTTCGAGGTCGGGAAGAATTGCTTCTGCACCAGGCCCATGAGGCCGAGCGATCCCAGGAAGGCCAGCGCCGTGATGGCGATGGTCGTCTTGCGCCAGGTCACGCACCACACGAGGACACGCCGGAACAGCGTGTAGAGCCGGCCCTGGTACGGATCGGCATGGTGGACCTTGGGCGTCGGCAGCAGCCGGTAGCCCAGCCAGGGCGTGAACAGCACGGCCACGAACCACGAGACGATCAGCGAGATGCCGACGACCCAGAAGATCGAGTTGGTGTATTCTCCGGCGCTCGACTTGGCGAAGCCCACCGGCACGAAGCCCGCCGCCGTCACCAGCGTGCCGGTCAGCATCGGGAAGGCCGTCGAGGTGTAGGCAAAGGTGGCGGCCTCCAGGCGGCTAAAGCCCTGCTCCAGCTTCACCATCATCATCTCGACGGCGATGATGGCGTCGTCGACCAGGAGGCCGAGGGCGATGATCAGGGCGCCGAGCGAAATGCGCTGGAAGTCGATGCCGAGCAGCAGCATGGCGACGAAGGTGATGGCCAGCACCAGCGGCACCGAGAGCGCCACGATGATGCCGGTGCGAACGCCCAGGCTGATGAACGACACCACCAGTACGATGGCGAGCGCTTCCAGCAACGAAGAGGTGAATTCCTCGAACGACTTGTCGACCACTTCCGGCTGGTTGGCGACGCGGTGAACGGTGATGCCGACCGGCAGGTCGCGCGCGACCTCGGCCATCGTCGCCTCCAGCGCCTTACCCAGCGTCTGCACGTTGCCGCCCGGCGCCATGACGACGCCGAGGCCGATCACGGACTTGCCCTTGAAGCGCATGGAAGTCTGCGTCGGGTCCTGGTAGCCACGCTTGATTTCGGCCACATCCGAGAGGGTGAGGGTGCGGCCGTTGGCGCTGAACGGCAGGTTGGCGAGATCGGCGGCCGAGGTCGGTGCGCCGTCGACGCGCACGGCGACGCGCTCACCCCTTGTCTCGACGGTGCCCGACGCCACGATGGAGTTCTGCTTGCGGATGACGTCGAGGATCTGGTCGACCGGCACGCCCAGCATGGCCAGCCGCGTGTGGCTGAACTCGATGTAGATCTTCTCGTCCTGCAATCCGAACAGGTCGGCCTTGGTGACATCTGGCACGCGCAGCACGCGCTGGCGCACCGCCTTGGCGATGTCCTTCACCTCGGCCGGCGAGAAGCCGTCGGACTCGAAGGCCCAGATCAGGCTGTAGGTGTCGCCGTACTCGTCATTGAAGAACGGCCCGACGACGCCCTGCGGCAGGCTCCCGCGGATGTCGCCGACCTTCTTGCGCACCTGGTACCAGAGGTCGGCCACCTTGGCCGGCGGGACGTCGTCGCGCAGCGAGACGTAGATCACGGTCTCGCCCGGTTTGGTGTAGCTCGTGACGTTGAAGAAGTAGGGCAGCTCCTGCAGCTTGGTCTCAATCTTGTCGGTGACCTGCTGCTCGACCTCGCGCGAGGTGGCGCCGGGCCAGGCCGCCGACACCACCATCTGTTTGATGGTGAAGGGCGGATCCTCGGCGCGGCCGAGATTGATGAAGGCCCAGACGCCCGCGATGCTGAGGGCGACCATGAAGAAGACGGTCAGCGTGCTGTAGTTGAGCGCCAGCGCCGAAAGATTGGTGCGCGTGCTCATGGCCGTCAGCTCCGGGGCCGGGCAGCCTGCAGCACCGGCTTCACCTTCTGGCCGGCCTCGAGCTTGTGCACACCCGCGGTGGCGATCAACTCGCCGTCCTTGACGCCCGACAGGATCGCCGCCGTGTCGTTGCGCCAGCGTGCGACGATGACGGGCCGGAGCTCGACTGCGCCGGTCGCCTTGTCGACCACCCAGACGGCCGGCCGCGTGCCTTGCTGGAAGATCGCGGCCAGCGGCACCTCGGCCACGGGCGTGGTATCGGGGCGCTCGAAGCTAAGCGTCGCAGTCATACCGAGGCCGATGAATTCCGGCGGATCGACGATGCTGAAGCGGGCAGGGTAGGTGCGCGAGGTGGGATCGGCGCTGGGCGAGAGTTCGCGAAGCTTGGCGGCGTGGCGCTTGCCCGGATCGGACCAAAGCTCGAAGCCAGCGGCGGCCGACTCGCGCACCACTTTTAGGCGATGCTCGGGCACGCCGACCACGATCTCGAGTTCGTCGGTGCGAGCCACGCGAACCACGCCCTGACCCTGCGACATGACCTGGCCGACCTCGGCCTGGACCGCGGTGACGACACCGCCGGTATCGGCGCGGAGTTCGGTGTAGGCGAGGTTGTTCTCGGCCGAGGTGCGCTGGCTGCGCGCCTGGTCGGCGCGGGCAAGCGTCGTCGCGGCAAGCATCTGACGTTGTTCCAGGGTCTGCGGCGTAAAGGCAGCGCCGCCGCGCAGTTGCTGGTAGCGCTCGTGGTCGGCCCTGGCGCGGATATGATCGGCCTCGGCGGAGGCCAGCGCCGCGCGCGCATTGTCGACGGCGAGGCGGTGGTCGGCGGGATCGAGCTGGGCGATCAGATCGCCCGGCTTCACCACAGTGCCGACATCGACCGAGCGCTGGACGATCTTGCCGGGGACGCGAAAGCCCAGGGTGGTCTCGATGCGGGGAACGACCGTCCCGGCCAGAACAAGGGACCGCGCTTGCGTTGCGTAGGCGATTTCCAGGACACGCGCCGGGCGCACGACCGCTTCATTGGCCGAGACGCGGGACGCATTGGCTGTCAGCGACAAAGCGGCGAAACCTGCGGCTCCAGCCGCAACCGCACCGACCGCGAGAACGATGACCTTGATCGGGAGACGCATGGCGGGCCTTCCTTCCGAGGTTTACAATTTTCAGTGTCAAATAACTGACCATTGATAACTTAGCAACGGTAACTTATCTTTGTTAAGTTGAGTGTCAAGAGCAGGGAGTTCGAGTTTGGCAATCCCATCAACAGCCGTGGCGTCCAGTCGCAAGAAGCGAGGCGAGGGCCATACGCGCCGGGAGGAGATCCTCCAGGCGGCCAAGGAGCTGTTCCTGGAGGCCGGGTACGATGCCACGACGATCCGCAGGATCGCCGAACGGGTGGGCGTCTCGGCGCCCGCGCTCTACCTCTACTTCCACGACAAGGAAGCGATGATGCTGGCGCTCTGCGACCAGACCTTCGGTCACCTGATCGAACGCATCGCCGAAATCGAGAAGACCGTCACTGATCCCCTGGAGAGGGTGCGCCGCTTCGGCGACGCCTACGCGCGCTTCGGCTTGGAACATCCCGACGAGTACCGGCTGGTCTTCCTCGGCAACAACATTCCGGAATCGGTGCGCAAGGTCGGCCATCGCATGCCGGTCGACGATCCGACGCGCCCTGGCGTCGGCGGCGCGCTCGCCTTCAGCCGCCTGCTGGCCATGCTGTCCCAGCTGGAGGCATCGGGCGTCAAGCTGAACTACCCGCCCGACACCTGTGCCGAACTCTGCTGGATGGGCATCCACGGCGTGGTGGCGGCTCTCATCATGAAGCCCGACTTTCCCTGGTCGAATCGCGAGACCCTGATCCAGGGCATGCAGGACATCGTCATCAAGGGAATACTCCGGCAGGTCTGAGGATCAGGCTGCGGCCTTCTTGGCCGTGCGCCGCCTCAACAGCTGCAGCAGGCCGTAGGTCGCGGCGGCGCCGACCACGATGATGGCGATGCCGACAATCGGGCGGTACCACAGCCAGCCGATGGCGATCACCAAGGGCGCGATCGCTGCCGTGCACAGGAGCCCGACGAAGCCGGCGCCGGCACGGATCACGTCGCCCAGGATCGGGATGACGTCGCCCAGCACGCCGAGCGGCCGCAGGATCAGGCCGAAACCCACGAACATGAGGACGACACCGACGGCCCGCAGGATCCAGGTCATGGTCGCGTTTTCGGCCTGTGCCGCCTGGAACATGGTAGCCGCCGGAACAGCCCCGGCGGAGATCAGCTGAACCGATGTGCCTTGCCGGGTCATGTAAGGGCCGAAACCCGCGCCTGCCTGTGCCGCAACCACGCTGGCCACCTGGGGTGGAACCTGAAGAAAGGAGATCTTCATATCGCCAACGGCTGGCTGCGATGGATCGCGGCCGGCGTAGAGGACACCATCGACGGCAACGACCGGTTTGTTGATGCGGATCTGCAGGGCGCCTGCCTGGGCGTCGGTGACGGCGAGCGGCTTGGCTTCGCCGAAGTTGCGCAGCATGCCATCGGGAATCGTGAAGCTGCCCAGCCTCGTGCCGGGAGCGAGTGTCTCGCGTGACTGATAGGTCATGGAAGGGTTGGTGTGCCCGCGAGGCTCCTTGAATTTCCCCGAGTCGACGGGCTTGTCGGACCAGTCCCGGACGTACTTGTACGTCGTTGTGCGCTCTTCACCGCCGCCCAGCTTTGTCCGTGACTCGGTCTGGGTTTCTTCCTTCCACACGTACATCTCGACGTGACGCGACAGACGCACGGCGGAGGTCCTCACGCCGAAGTCGGCATCGGCAACGGGGCCGCCGGTCGACAGCATGCCGGTGACATAGACGAGCTTGCCGTCGTTCGACGGATCGGCCCTTTCGGCAGAAACGCTTCGGACCATGCCGGCGCCCTCGTCGAGGCCGCGCGCGGTCTTGATGGCGCGGCCCTCGTTCCAGAACAGCACGACGATCGATACCGGGATCAGCAGGAAGCCGACGAGCACGCCGGCGAAAGCCTGGCCGATCCGCTGGAACCAGGACGTATTGGTGACCTCGGTCACCTGATCGGGCCCGCGTTCTTCCTCCATGACGTCCTCCCCCAAGGCTCGGGGAGAGACTACCGCTTCGGCCAGACCCGCGGGAAGAGCTCACAAGCCATCGGGGCGCCCGCGGCGAGGTCGGGTTTATGGGGAAACTGGAAGGTCCCCGGCCGCGGATCGTAGCGTGCGTCGTCGCCGGTATAGCGGAGCGACAGTCCGCGCCGGCGGGCACCTGGGGTGGAATTGCCCGGTGCGCCGTGTACGATCATGGCGTGGAACACCAGGCAATCACCGGGCTCCATCTCCCACCATTTGATGTCGTATTTGCTGCGGTCGGCGTCGATATCGGGGATCGGCACGAGGTCGCTGTCGGTGAACTTGATCGCGTGGTCCTTACGGAAGGGTGTCGGCCGGTAGTTGACGCCCCAGCGGTGCGAGCCTGCGATGAATTCGACGGCGCCATTGCTGCGGTCGATCCGGTCGAGCGCGATCCAGACCGAGGCGATCTGCCAGCCCTTCACCGGCCAGTAGGGCTGGTCCTGGTGCCACGGTGTGGGATGGGCCGTGCCCGGTTCCTTCACGAAGAGCTGATCGTAGAAGAAATCGGCGCGGTCCGATCCCATCATCTTCGCGGCGATCTCGCCGGCCGGCGACGCCGTTGCGGCCAGGCGAAAGTCGTTGTCGCGTTGCCACATGAACATGTCGCCGAAGAACGTGCCCGGCGTACTGCCCTCGGCGAAGTTGGTCGCGTTCGGCCCAGGCGAGACGAGGTCGCGCTCGATCGCCTCGCAAAGAAGCCCGACCCAGACGGCGTCGAACGCGCCGCGCAAGCAGACGACGCCGTCGCGGTCATAGGCCGCGACGTCGCCTTCGGTGAGCGCGTGCCTCAAGCGCTTTGCAGGACGTGGACGGCGCGATTGGCGACGAGATCCTTGTTCTTCTCGCCGTAGGCCTTCATGTGCGCGGATGCGCCGTGGGCCTTGAGATCGTCCATGCTCTCCCACTTCTCGATCACCACGAAGGTGTCGGCACCGAACTTGGCAAACGGGCCGCCATCGGTGTCGACCGTGGCGCCATACTCGATGCAGCCCTTCTCGGCGTGTACGGCGGGGACGTTCGCCTTGAAGTTCTTGAGGATTTCGTCGCGTTTGCCGGGCTTGGCGGTGATGATGGCGATGACGTGGATCATTTCATTTCCCCCTATTGAAATCTCAGGCGGCGCGGCCGCTGCGGAGCAGGCGGCCGGGCAGCTTGTCGTTGGCGGCAAAGGCGTCCTTGCCATTCTGACGGACGATGGTGCCGTTGACGATCACCGCGTCGATGCCGTTGGCCTCCGAGATCAGGCGGTCGGCGCCGGCGGGCAGGTCATTGACCCGCTTCAGCGGTCCCGGTCCAACGGTCTTGGCATCGAATACCACGACATCGGCGGGCCGGCCCTCGGCCAGCAGGCCGCGGTCGGTTATGCCGAACATCTCGGCCGGCCGCTGCGTCAGATTGTGCACCGCCTGCTCGACGGTGAAGATCTTCCTGTCGCGCACCCAATGGCCGAGCAGGTAGGTCGCGTAGCAGGCGTCGCAGAGCTGGCTCGCGTGGGCGCCGGCATCCGAGAGCGCGATGATGGTGTTGGGATCGGTGATCAGTTCGGCCACTTCCTTCTCGTCGAAGTTCATGACGGCCATGCGGAAGCGGGCCTGCAGGTCGTTGGCGAGCGCCAGATCGAGGGCGAGGTCGACCGGATCCTTGCCGAGCTTCGCCGCAGCCTCGGTGAGCGGCTGCTCCTCCAGTTCCTTGTGCGAGGGCGCCCAGGCGATGACGACGCGGTCCCACCAGCGCTGGAAGAGGGGCGTCACCTCGCTGCGCAGCTTCTCGCGCCAGGCCGGATCGGCGTAGGCGCGGCGGCGCGTGCCGGGTGCCTTGGCATCCTCGATGGCAAGTTCGTTCATGAACTTCATGACGTCGAAGATGAAAGGCTCGGCGAAGGTGAATTCGAAGTTGAGCGGTCGGCAGCTCACCTGCGGAATGACCATGGCGCCCGACTTGCGCTGCTCCGCGGCGAGGTCGAGCTGCTTGCGGTGTCCGCCCGGGCCGTAGAGGTAGGAGAGGAGGGCGGTCCAGGTGACGGGCACGCCGTGCTTGCGGCTGACCTCGGCCATGTGCCGGGTCGAGAACTCGCGGCCGATGGTGATCTGCATCAGCCCGCGCTTGATCTCGCCCATGACCGAGACGAGCTGCTCCATCTCGTCGTAGGTGGCCTGGCGGCTCGGCACCGGCTTGCCGGCATAGCCGTTGTGGCTGACCGACACCGAGGTGCCGAAGCCGATGGCGCCGGCCTCCATCGCCTCGTGCATCAGTCTTTTCATCGACTTGATCTCGTCCTGCGTCGCCGCCCGTTCGGTCGACTCCTCACCCATGACGTACATGCGCAGCGGCGTGTGGCCGAACAGGGCCGCGATATTGATCGCCGAGCCGCGCTTTTCGACCGCGTCGAGATACTGCGGGAAGGTCTCGAACGGCCAGACATCGCCCAGGCCCGCCTGCAGCGCATCGATGCTCATGCCCTCGACCTTCTCCAGGGTCTGCAGGATCAGCTTGCGGTGGATGGCCTTGGTCGGCGCTACGCCAAAGCCGCAGTTGCCGATCACCGTCGTCGTCACGCCATGCCAGGGCGAGATGCTGAGCATGCGATCCCACAGGATCTGCGCATCGTAATGGGTGTGGACATCGACGAAGCCCGGCGCGACCACGCGGCCGGTGGCATCGACGGTCGTGGTTGCGGGACCGTCGGCTTTGCCCATGGCAACAACCTTGCCGTCCTTGATGCCGAGGTCGCCGGGGAAGCCCGGCTTGCCGGTGCCGTCGACGATGGTTCCGCCGGTGATTTTCAGGTCGTAGGTCATGGCTGCCCCTGGTGAACGGGCGTTCATAGTGGCGGCCCGCCACGGCGCGGGCAAGCGCGCCGTGCTCAAGGGACCTATGCGATGGCGGCTACTTCGCGACCAATGCCTCGATCTTCGCGAGGTCGATCTTCTTGAGATATTGCTCGGCGTGGGCACGGGTTACGCCGCCATACTCGGCCCAGGACACGGTGACGAACAGGTTGTTCTTCAGCAGGAAATAGATCGTCCCGCCGCCACCCGCCGCGGGCTTCCCTTCCATGGCGTCCCGGCCATCGATCTTGGTCATGGTGAAAGTCGTGCCGTCGTCCCATTTGCGCTTGGCCGGATCGCGCCACGCCTGGATGGCCGACGATGGCGAGCCGTCGGGCTTGTTGTAGATCCCGATCTGAACGCGGTTGCGGTTCACTGGATCGAAGCCCAGTTCGTAGTAGCGGCTGGCCGATACGATCCCCTCGTCGAACGGGCTGGGCGGACTGGCCTCGCTCTTCCTGTCGCCGGCCTTCCATCCTTGCAGCGGCTCCGGCAGGAACGGCGCATAGGTCTTGGCCCGCGCTTCCCAGGCGATGCGCGGGTTCGGTCCGGCGGGAGCGGCAGGGCGAGGCGCGGCGGCTGTTGTCGATGGCGCTGCCGCGGCCGGCGGCGCGGCGCAGGCCGGTGCCGGCATCGCGAACGCGATGGTACCCGGCACCGAGGAGCCCCAGCTCCTGGTCGTGATGCCATTGCGCGCGGATCCCTCGAATTTGCCGCACCCTTCGGCTGCATAGACCGTCACCGTGCCGCCGGGTTCGGGCAACTTGCCGGCATGCCGCGCCGCCACGCAGATCGGCGAATCGTTGCTGTAGCGATCGACTCCGTAGGCGGCGCCGACCTGGAGGTCGAGCGCCTTGTCGCAGACGCAGGTGAGGCTCTCGCCCGGCTTGTTCTTGTCCGACTGGGTGATGAAGGACGGGCACAACGGAGCAGCTGCCGGCGCGCCGGTGGCTGCAGTTGCGGGGGCGGGCGCCGCCGCGACCGTGGCGCTGCCGCAAGCCGGGATCGTGGCGCCGAAGCCGAAGCTCTTGTCGTATGACGACCAGCCCGAGGTCGTGACGCCGTTGCGCGTCGAACCGCCAAATTCGGGGCAGGCGCCGCCGACGACCACATCGATCGCGCCGCCGCTCGCTGGAATCTTGCCGGCATGGACGGCGGCGGTGCAGATCGCCGAATCGGCCGTGTAACGGTCGCTGCCATAGACGCCGCCCGACGCACCAGCCGCGCAGGCGCAGCTCAGCTTGGCGCCGTCTGCGAGGGCGGTGGCATCGGCCGGACAGGCAGCCGGCGCCTGAGCCAGGGAAAGGCCTGGCCACAAGAGGACGAGGAACGCGATGACGACGCTGCCAAAGCGAAATTTCGCGGACATGCTGCCCCCCGAGTTTTTATTTCATGCTGGGAGCCTACCGCTGATAGGGTGCGGCCCGCCAGCGGGAGGACAAGATGGCCAAGCATAAAATCGCGCTCATTCCAGGAGACGGTATCGGCAAAGAAGTTCTGCCGGAGGGCGTTCGCGTGCTCGAAGCCGCAGGACGGCGATTCGGATTCGAGCTGGAATTCACCGACTTCGACTGGTCGTGCGACCGCTTCGCCAAGACCGGCAAGATGATGCCGGACGACGGCATGGAGACGCTGAAGCAGTACGAAAGCATCTTCCTCGGTGCGGTCGGCTGGCCGGGCGTGCCCGATCACGTCTCGCTGTGGGGCCTCCTGATCCCGATTCGCCGCGAATTCGACGAGTATGTGAACCTGCGCCCCGTGCGCCTGTTCGAGGGCGTCCCGAGCCCGCTCGCCAACCGCAAGCCGGGCGAGATCGATTTCTGGGTGGTGCGCGAGAACACCGAGGGTGAATATAGCTCGGTCGGCGGCCGTATGTTCCAGGGCACCGATGACGAGATGGCCATTCAGCAGGCGATCTTCACCCGGAAAGGCGTCGACCGCGTGTTGAAGTACGCGTTCGAATTCGCCAGCACCACGAAGAAGAAGCACGTGACCTCGGCCACCAAATCCAACGGCATCATCCATACGATGCCGTTCTGGGACGAGCGCTTCGACGCGATGAAGAAGAACTATCCCGACATCAAGGCCGACCAGTACCACATCGATATCCTGACCGCGCACTTCGTGCGCAACCCGGACTGGTTCGACGTCGTGGTCGGCTCCAACCTGTTCGGGGACATCCTCTCCGACCTCGGCCCGGCACTCACCGGCTCGATCGGCGTGGCGCCCTCGGGCAACATCAACCCGGAGCGCAAGTTCCCTTCGATGTTCGAGCCAGTGCACGGCTCGGCGCCCGACATCGCGGGCAAGGGCATCGCCAATCCGATCGGCCAGATCTGGTCGGGCGCCATGATGGTGCGGCACCTGGGCTATCCAGACGCGGCCGAGGCGATCGAGCGGGCCATCGCCGCCTCCCTGGTCGAAGGCGGACCGCGGACCAAGGACCTGGGCGGCAATGGCGACACCAAGACGGTGGGTGCCGCCATCGCGGAGTTGGTGAAGACGGCGTAGCAGCCGCGCCACCGGGAGGATTATCCAATCCCGATCGTCGCGAAATCGATCGTCACCGAGCGCCGCGTGGTACCGCCTTCGTCGCGTAATGAGAGCACGACCTTGCGCTCCCACCAATCAACGTCGATCGCGCCGAAGTTGGCGGCGGCATAGAGCGCGCCCAGGCGGTTGGGGCCGGGTTCCTTGGCCGCCCAGTAGACCATGTTGAGGCCGCTCGACGTCATCTCGTACAGGGGATAGAGGCCGGCGGGCTGTTCTCGGTAGAGCGCGCCGATGTGCCGGTCGCCCGAAACGAACACCACGCCCTTGGCGCCGCTGTCGCGGATCGTGTCGAACAGCTTCTGCCGTTCGAGGTGAAAATTGCCCCAGCGTTCCCAGCCGTGGCCCTCGGCCAGCACCTGCGTGCTGGAAACGATCAGCCGCAACTCGGCGGGCTTGCGCAACTCGTCCGCCAGCCAGGCCCATTGCGGGACGCCGAGCATCGTCTTGGCCGGATCGGGGTCGGGCAGGTAGCGTTCCTTGCCCGGCGCGCCGCGCTGGTCGGTGATCCTGAGCGGCGAGCGGAACCAGCGCACGTCGAGCAGGATCACCTGGACGCGCATGCCGGCCGGGCCGATCACGCGCGAATCGTAGATGCCCTCGCGGGTGCGCCGGACGTCGCTGGCAGGGGCGTTCCAGAAGTCGAGGAACAACTCCTTCGAGAGTGCCTTGTGCTCGAACTCAGAGCCGCCATCGTTGGAGCCGTAGTCGTGGTCGTCCCAGATCGCGAGATGGGACACGGTATCTCGCAGCCTTTCGTAGCCGGCGATCTGCCGGGCGGCGGCGTAGGCCTCCTTCAGGCCCGTGGCGTCGGCCGAATTGAAGTCGCCATAGACATTGTCGCCCATGAAGACGAAAAGGTCGGGACGCCAGGCCATGACGGCGTCCCAGATCGGCTGGGGCAGGGTCTGCTTGGCGCACGAGCCGACGGCAATTCGCGACAGCGGCGGCCGGCCCTGCGCCACCGCCGCGGCGGGCGCCAGGGAGAGGGCAGCCATGAGTTGCGTGAGTGTCCGTCGCGTAAACATGTCGACCACCGAAATGCCAGTATCCAACCTCTAGTTTGCAGGATCATGACGCGCCACCTCAAACGTGCCCTCGAACTCGCGTTCATCCCGCTGGCGGCAGCGATCGTCTTTGTCGAGGAGGTGCTGCTCCATTACCTCGGCGTCGCGATGGCGGCGTTCGCGCGATGGCCGCCGGTCGCGCGCTTCGAGCGCTGGCTGGCCGGCCTGCCGCCATGGGCGGCGTTGCTGGCGTTCGTGGCGCCGTCGACCCTGGTGCTGCCGGTGAAGCTCGCCGCCGTGTTCTTTGCGCTTCAGGGGCGGTTAGGCCTTGCCGCGGCGAGCATTGCGCTGGGCAAGGTCCTGGCGACGGCATTGCTGGCGCGGCTCTACCAGGTCCTGCGGCCGACCCTGGTGACGATGCCGTGGTTCCTGGCGTCGGAGACCTGGCTCTTCATGTGGCGCGACAGGCTTTACGCGTTCGTCCGCGCCCTGCCTGCCTGGCAGAGGATGAGGGCCATGGTGCTGCGGTTGCGAAGCTGGCTGGCGGAATTGGTTTCCGGCGCAGCGCCACGCTAGAATCAGGTGGCGCGCTCACAGGGGAATCCGAGACACATGCAGTTCGATGACGTTATCCGCGGTCGCCGGAGCATCCGCGGCTACAAGCCCGATCCGGTCCCCAAGGCGCTGATCGAGGAAATCATCGGTTTGGCGATGCGCGCGCCGTCGTCGATGAACACCCAGCCGTGGAATTTCTACGTCATCACCGGCGAACCGCTGAATCGGATCCGCGCCGGCAACACGGAGCGGATGGTGGCGGGCATCCCGCAGTCGCGCGAGTTTCGCACGGGACAGGGCTTTGCAGGCCGGCACCGCGACCGGCAGGTCGGCGTCGCCAAGCAGCTGTTCTCGGCCATGGGGATTGCGCGCGACGACAAGGATGGGCGCCAGGACTGGGTGCTGCGCGGCTTCCGTCAGTTCGACGCGCCTGTCTGCGTGATCGTGACCTACGACCGCGTGCTGGACGGCAGCGACGACACGCCGTTCGATTGCGGCGCCGTGGCGACTGCCCTGGTCAATGCTGCTTGGTCGCGCGGGCTGGGCGCCGTGATCAACAGCCAGGGCATCATGCAATCGCCCGTGGTGCGCGAGCACGCGGGCATTGCCGACGATCAGGTCATCATGAAAAGCATTGCGCTGGGTTGGCCGGATGAAAGCTTTCCCGCAAATGCCGTCGTGTCCGAACGAAAGTCCGTCAACGAAGCCACGGTGTTCGTGGGCTTCGACAACTAGGTGTGGGCACGCGGGCGCGGACGGCTGTCACTCTTCGGCCATCGCCATGCATAGGAGTGATTCATGACGGTTCGCCAGCCCAACATCGTTCTCATCCTGGCCGACAATCTGGGATGGGGCGAACTCGGCTGCTACGGCGGCGGCGTCCTGCGTGGGGCGCCGACGCCGCGGATCGACGCCCTGGCGGCGGAAGGTCTCGTTTGCCTCAACTTCAACGTCGAGAGCGACTGCGTGCCGACGCGCTCGGCCCTGATGACCGGTCGCCATCCGATCCGCACCGGGGCGATGCAGTCGGTGCCGGCCGGCCTGCCACAGGGCCTGATTCCCTGGGAGATCACGCTGGGGCAACTGCTGCAGGGTGCGGGCTACGCCACCGCCTGCTTCGGCAAGTGGCACCTGGGCGACCGCGAGGGCCGCCTGCCCAAGGATCGCGGCTTCGACGAATGGTACGGCATTCCCCGCACTTCTAACGAAGCCATGTTCACGGCCTCGCCCGGGTTCGATCCCACGATCGTGCCGATGCCTTACGTCATGGAAGGCGTCAAAGGCGCACCGGCCCGCGATCTCGCGGTCTACGACCTAAATCAGCGGCGCCTCATCGACGGTGAACTCACGCGGCGCACGATCGATTTCATGGAACGCCAGTCGCGCGCCGGGCGGCCGTTCTTCGCCTATGTGCCGCTGACGCAACTGCACTTTCCCACCTTGCCGCATCCGGACTTCGCCGGCCGCACCGGCGCCGGCGACTTTGCCGATGCGATGGCCGAAATGGACCATCGGGTGGGCGAGGTGCTGGACGCGATCGACAGCCTCGGCCTGCGCGAGGACACGCTGGTGCTCTTCGGCAGCGACAACGGCCCCGAGTTCCGGCGGCCGTGGCGCGGTACCGCGGGTCCGTGGCGCGGCACCTACCATACCGCCATGGAGGGTGGGCTGCGGGTGCCCTTCATTCTGCGCTGGCCGGGCCGCATCGCGCCCCGCCACACGACGGACGTGCTGCACATCACCGATCTCTACCCGACGCTGGCAAAACTCGGCGGCGCCAGCCTGCCGGCGGACCGCGCGATCGACGGCATCGACCAGCTCGGATTCTTCCTCGGCGAGCGGCCGACGTCGGCCCGCGAGGGGTTTCCCTTCTACATCAAGACCGAGTTGCGGGCCGTCAAATGGCGCGACTGGAAGATGCACCTCATGTGGGAGGTCGAGCCCAACGAAGGGCCGATCAAGCTGGAGACGCCTTACCTCTTCAATCTTGTGCAGGATCCGAAGGAGGAGACAGACGTTAACATGGAGGGCGGCTGGGTACGCGGCCCGATCCGGCGCCTGATCGAGACCTTCCAGGCGAGCCTGAAAACACATCCGCCGATCCCACCCGGCGCCCCCGA
>CAMARK010000006.1 GCA_945860205.1 Reyranella massiliensis 521
TGCGCTGGTCGATCTGGCGGCCGGGGGCCGGAGCGCGCTGCTGATCGCGCCCACCGGCGGCGGCAAGACTTTGGCCGGTTTCCTGCCGTCGCTGATCGAGCTCACAGAGCGCCGCCGCAGGGGCGAGGATCTGGCGCACCTAAAAGGCAAGGGCGAGCTGCACACGCTCTACATCTCGCCGCTGAAAGCGCTGGCGACCGATATCCGGCGCAACCTCGAACTGCCGATCGCGGAGATGAAGCTGCCGGTGCGGGCCGAGAGCCGGACCGGCGACACGCCGCAGAGCCGGCGCCTGCGCCAGCGCGAGCGGCCGCCGGATTTTCTGATGACCACGCCCGAGTCGCTGGCGCTGCTGCTGAGCTACCTCGATGCGGCGAAATTCTTCGCCAATCTGAAGTGCGTCATCATCGACGAGCTGCACGCCTTCGCCACCACCAAGCGTGGCCATCACCTCGCGCTTTGTCTTGCCCGGGTGGCAGCGCTGGCGCCGCAGGCACGGTTCGTCGGCCTCTCGGCCACGGTGGCCGACCCGCCGGCGCTCGCCGACTATCTGCGGCTGCGCGACGAGCCGGTCGAGATCGTCCTGGGTGAACCAGGCGCCCAGCCGGTGGTGACGATCATCGATGCCCAGGAGCGCATCCCGTGGGGTGGCCACATGGGCCGCCACGCGGTGCCCGAGATCTACAACATCATCCGCCAGCACAAGACCTCGATCATCTTCGTCAACACGCGCGCCCAGGCCGAACTCGCCTTCGATGGCCTGTGGCGGATCAACGAGGAAAACCTCGCCATCGGCCTGCATCACGGCTCGCTGGCCGTCGAGCAGCGCCGCAAGGTCGAGGCGGCGATGGCGGCAGGCAAGCTCCGCGCCGTGGTGGCGACCTCGTCGCTCGACCTCGGCATCGATTGGGGCGACGTCGATCTTGTGGTGCAGATGGGCGCGCCCAAGGGCGTGAGCCGCCTGATGCAGCGGATCGGCCGCGCCAACCACCGACTCGACGAACCCAGCCGTGCCATGATCGCGCCGGCCAATCGCTTCGAGGTGCTGGAGTCGCTGGCCGCGCTGGAAGCCGTCGAGGCGCGCGAACTCGACGGCGATCCGCCGCGGCCGCCCTGCCTCGACGTGCTGGCGCAGCACATCGTGGGCACCGCCTGTGCTCAGCCGATCGACCGCGAGGCCTTCTTTCACGAGATCCGCCGCGCCCAGCCCTATCGCGATCTGCCGCGGCAGGATTACGACGACACTTTCGATTTCGTGGCCACCGGTGGCTATGCGCTGGCGGCCTATGACCGCTGGCACCGGCTGAAGGAATTGCCCGGTGGACGCTGGATGCTGGCCTCGCCGCTGGTGGCGCGCCAGTTCCGCATGAATGTCGGCACCATCGTCGAGTTGCCGCTCTTGAAGGTGAAGCTCCGGCGCGGACCGATCCTGGGCGAGGTCGAGGAGTCGTTCATCCAGGGGCTGGTGCCGGGCGACACCTTCACCTTCTCCGGCCGGCTGCTGCGCTTCGAGGGTGTGAAGGAGTTGATGGCGCAATGTTCACTGGCGACAGGTGGCGGTGACCCCAAGGTGCCGGCCTATGGCGGCGGCCGGCTGCCGCTCTCGACCTTCCTGGCCGACCGGGTGCGCGGCATCCTGCAGGACCCGTCGCGCCATCCGAAGCTGCCGGACGAGGTGCGCGAGTGGCTGCGCATCCAGAGTATCCGCTCGACCTTGCCCAGAAGCGACCGGCTGCTGATCGAGGGATTCCCGCGGGGTGGCAAGCAGTTCATCGTGGCCTACTGCTTCGAAGGCCGGAACGCCCATCAGACACTGGGCATGCTGCTGACGCGGCGCATGGAGCGCATGGGGTTGCGCCCGCTCGGCTTCGTCGCCACCGACTATGTGCTTGGCCTCTGGGGGCTGCGGCCGCCCACCCAGGCGCAGCTCGACCAGCTCTTCGACGAGGACATGCTGGGCGACGATCTCGAGGCGTGGATGGACGAATCGACCATGCTGCGGCGCTCGTTCCGCAACGTTGCGGTGATCGCGGGCCTGATTGAACGGCGCTTCCCCGGCGAGGAGAAGTCGCGCCGCCAGGTGACGTTCAGCTCCGACCTGATCTACGACACGCTGCGTCAGCACGAGCCCGGCCACATCCTGCTGCGCGCCACCCGCCAGGACGCGGCCTGGCAGCTCGCCGATTTGAAACGACTCGGCGATCTCCTGAAGCGCGCCAAGGGCCGCATCGACTACCGGCGGCTCGACCGCATCTCGCCGTTGGCGGTGCCGGTGCTGCTCGAGATCGGCCGCGAAAGCGTGCTGGGCGGCACCGCGGAGGACGAACTTCTGGACATGGCGGCGCAGGATCTGATCGAAGAAGCCACGCGTCTGTCGTAGTCTTTCCGGCCAAGAAACGAGGAAACACATGGGCATTGCTGACAGTTTGACGCGGGCGGTCGAGGCCAGCGACGTACCGGGTGTGGCCGCGGCAGCGGCGACGGCCGATGGCACGATATTCGAAGGCGCGGCGGGCGTGCTGAAATCCGACAGCGTGATCTGGATCGCTTCGATGACCAAGGCGATCACTGGCGCTGCCGCCATGCAGATGGTCGAGCGCGGCAAGTTTGGCCTCGATACGCCGGCCGCCGACATCGTGCCCGAGCTCGCGCGAAAAGAGGTGCTGGTGAGCTTCGGCGCCGACGGCACGGTGAAGACGCGGCCGGCCACGAAGCCGATCACGCTGCGCCACCTGCTGACCCATACCTCGGGCATGGGCTACGACACCTGGGACGCCGACATCTTTCGCTACGTCCAGGCCAAGGGGCCGCTGAAGCCCAACTCGATGGAGATGCTGAGCACGCCGCTGCTGGTCGAGCCGGGCGAGCGCTGGGCATATTCCATCTCGATCGACTGGGCCGGCCTGATGGTCGAGGCGGCGAGCGGCATGAAGCTCGATCGCTACATGAAGGAAAATTTGTTCGAGCCGCTGCGGATGCCCGACACTGGATTCAAAATCAGCCCGGCGATGCGGCCGCGCAAGGCGGCCGTGCATGTCAGGAAAGACGGTGGCGGCTTCACCGCCACGGACCACGAGCTCAACCAGGCGCCTGACGTGTTCATGGGCGGTGGCGCGCTCTATTCCACGGTCGGCGACTATCTCCGTTTCGTCCGCATGATCATGGGCGGTGGCATACTGGACGGCGCGCGGGTGCTGAAGCCGGAAACGGTGGCGCTGATGTCCCGGAACGCCATGGGCGACGTCTCCTGCCGGCCGCTCAAGAGTCAGATCCCCGGCCGCAGCACCGACATGAACTTCGTCGACGGCATGAAGTGGGGCCTCTCCTTCATGATCAACCCCGCGGCCTTCCCGGGTGCGCGCTCGGCCGGCAGCCTGTCGTGGGGCGGCCTTGCCAACTCCTACTACTGGATCGACCCGGTGAAGAAGGTGGCGGGCGTGTGGGCGACGCAGCTCCTGCCGTTCTACGACGCGCGCGCGGTGGCGGCGTTCGAGGATTTCGAGCGCAGCGTCTACGCCGCCGTCTGATCAGGGTTCGGCCAGCCGGCGGTATTTCACTTCCAGGCGTGCGAGGGCGGCCAGGTTGCGGGAGGCATCGGGGCCGGCCCAGCGGCGGTTGAGGGCGCTCGCCTCGCGGATGCGCCCGAGCGTGCGGTGGTAGGTGTCGGTCCAGGTCGCGGCATCGTCGGATTGGACGCCCTCGCGTCGGGCCCGGCTCAGCACCGCGTCGATGTTGATCATGCGGCAGGTGTAGCCGTAGGCGGCGATCCTGAGGTCGGACGAGGTGATCCAGGCTTCGAGCGTGCTCGGCACGTATTTCGGGCAATCCTCGAGAGCCTGCGCGCCAGCCGGCGTGGCGGCTAGCAGCAGGACGGCAAGAAAAATCGGGAGCTTGCGCAAGAGTCCGGCAGTGGCCTCAGTGGAAGTCGCGACTATGGATGCGAATTTTGGGCCGGTCGAGGACGATGCGGTTGCGGTCATAGGCAGGTTTTGCCGGCGGCCCCTTGCTCGAACGATGACGTGTGGCGTTGGCCTCGGGCACCGCCACGCGGCGGTCGCCCGGATCGGTGCGGACTTCGTCGCCGCGGCCGGTGGCGAGATGGAACGTCCCGTCGATGTCGGCGATGCGGTCTAGATCGGCCGACCAGTCCCAGAGCTGCTCGGCGACGAGATGGATCACGGTATATTTCCCTTCGCCCTCACGTTGGATCTTTCCCCGCACGCCGAGCATGCGGGCACCCATGACGATGCGGCGGTGTGCGTCGAACACCTTGGGCCAGACCACGAGATTAGCGATGCCGTGTTCATCCTCGATTGTAACGAACACCACGCCCGAGGCGGTGCCCGGCCGCTGCCGCACCAGCACCAGGCCGGCGAGGGTGAAGACGTCGCCGTTCTTCGAGTTCTCGAGCACTGACGTACTGGAAATGCCGCGCGCCGACAAAGTCGGGCGCAGCAAGGCCAACGGGTGCTTGCGCAGTGACATCGAGAAACTGCCGTAATCGTCCACGACCTGCTCGCCGAGCGTCAGGTCAGCCAGGGTGACGGCCGGCTCCGGATCGGGCGTTTGGTCGAACAACGGCAAGGCAACATCGGACAAGCCGCGTACCGCCCACAATACATCGCGGCGCGAGAGGCCCAGCGACGCAAAGGCATCGGCACGCGCGAGGGCGATGATCTGGCGCTTGGTGAGGCCGGCGCGGCGCCACAGATCGGCCGGATCGCGATACGGCGTCGCGCGCTGTGCGACCATTCGGTCGACGTCGGCCTCGGAAAGCCCGGCCACCTGGCGCAGGCCGAGGCGCAAGGCATAGCGGTTGTTCTGGCCGGGTGGCTCCAGGGTGCAATCCCAGATGCTCGCATTGATGTCGGGTGGCCGAACTTCGACGCCGTTGTCGCGAGCGTCACGCACGAGCTGGGCTGGCGCATAGAAACCCATGGGCTGGGAGTTGAGCAGGGCGGCGGCGAAGACCTCGGGGTAGTAATGCTTCACGTATGAGGAATCGTAGACGAGGATGGCGAAGCTCGCGGCGTGACTTTCGGGGAAGCCGTATTCGCCGAAACCCTGGATCTGCTTGAAGCAACGCTCGGCGAAGTCGCGTTCATAGCCGTTGTTCGCCATGCCCTCGATGAAGGGAGTCTCGAATTTGTGGATGGTGCCGTTATGGCGGAACGTCGCCATGGCGCGGCGCAGCCTGTCCGCTTCTTCCGCTGTGAAACCTGCGGCGACGATGGCGATCTGCATCGCCTGCTCCTGAAACAGCGGCACGCCCAGCGTCCTTTTCAGGACGGCTTCGAGTTCGGGCTTCGGATAGGTGACGGCGTCCGGATTGGCCCGGTTCTTCAGGTAGGGATGAACCATGCCGCCCTGGATAGGACCGGGCCGCACGATCGCGACTTCGACGACGAGATCGTAGTATTTGCGCGGCTGCAGGCGCGGCAACATCGACATCTGTGCCCGGCTCTCGACCTGGAAAACGCCGATCGATTCGCCCTTGCAGAGCATGTCGTAGACTGCCGGGTCTTCGTCATTCATGCCGATCGTCAGCTTGCGATTGTAGCACTTCTCGATCAGGTCGAAACTTTTCCGCAAGGCCGTCAGCATGCCGAGCGCGAGGACGTCGACCTTGTAGATGCCGAGGACGTCGAGGTCGTCCTTGTCCCATTCGACGACGGTGCGATTTTCCATGGCGGCGTTCTGGATCGGCACCAGCTCGTCGAGACGGTCGGCGGTCAGCACGAAGCCGCCGACATGTTGGGAGAGATGGCGCGGGAAGCCGCAGAGAGCCGATGACAGTTCGAGCGCCAGCATGATGCGCGGATCGACGGGATCGAGGCCGGCCTCGCGTACATGATCGACCTTGATGCCGCTCGAGCCCATGCCCCAGACCGTGTCGGCCATCACGCCCACCGTGTCGGGCGAGAGGCCGAGCACCTTTCCGACATCGCGGATGGCGCTGCGGCTCCTGAAGGAGATCACCGTGGCGGCCAGGGCGGCGCGCGTGCGGCCTTTCTCATTATAAATCCACTGGATCACTTCCTCGCGCCGCTCATGCTCGAAGTCGACGTCGATGTCGGGCGGCTCGTCGCGCGCGTTCGACAGGAAGCGTTCGAACAGGACTTCGGTCTTGTCGGGATTGACCGACGTGACGCCGAGGCAGTAGCAGACAGCGGAGTTGGCGGCCGATCCGCGGCCTTGGCAGAGTATCTTCTGGCTGCGGGCAAAATTAACGATCTCGTGCACCGTCAGGAAGTAGGGGGCGATGCCCTTGTTCTTGATGAGCTCGAATTCATGCCGGAGCGCATTGGTAACCTTGTCCGGAATCTTTTCAGGATAACGCCACTTTGCGCCGGCCCAAGTGAGGCGGATGAGCTTCTCCTGCGGAGTCTCGCCGCCCTCGTAGATGACCGGATACTGATAGGTAAGGTCCCGGAGCGAAAAGTTGCAGCGCTTCACGATCTCCTGCGTGGCTGCGATGGCGCGCGGATGGCGGCGGAACAGCCGCGCCATCTCCTGCGGTTCTTTTAGATGGCGCTCGGCACTGGCGAAGCGGCGTAAACCCAACTCGTCGACGGTGCAGCCGAGCCGGATGGAAGTGACCACGTCCTGCAGCGCCCGGCGCTCGGGCACGTGGTAGTGCACGTCGTTGGTGGCGACAAACCCGACCTTCATCTCCGCGGCGAGATTGTCGAGTTGAGCGAGGCGGCGCGCATCGTCGCCGCGAAACAGCATGGTGCCAGCGAGATAGCAGCGGTCGCCGAACAGGCGGGAAAGCGCGCGCAGGCGTTCGCGGAAGGCCGGATCGTCGGGCCGGCGCGGCGGCAGGACGATCGCCAGGAGACCTTCGGCATAAGTCGCAAGATCTTTGAAGGTGAGATCGCACTGACCTTTTACGGCGTCCTCGTTTCCGACGGACAGGAGGCGGGAGAGGCGCTTGTAGGCGTCGAGATCGGTCGGATAGGCGAGCAGCGAATAGCCGTCGCGCGTCTCGAGGCGGGAACCGACCAGCAGTTTGATCCTGTCTGTATTGCGCTTATTGCCATTGCATGCGGCCGCAAACGCCCGCACCACGCCCGCCAGGGTGTTGCGATCCGTGATGCCGATGGCGGTATGGCTGAGCTCTATCGCCCGCTCGACCAGCTCCTTGGGATGCGAGCCGCTGCGCAGGAAGCTGTAGTTGGTCGTGACCTGAAGCTCGGCATAGTCCATGGCGTCACGCGGCGTCGAGCTCGTGGATGCGCGCCAGCGGCACGCCGCGGAGCGCAATGCCTTTGGCCTGCAGTGCCTGCAGGAAGGCCTCGTCGGTGCTGATCAGGGGTGCCGAGGCCGCTTCGGCGCAAGCGGCATAGAAGCAGTCGTGCACCGGCCGGCCGCATTGCAGCGCGAGCGCGAAGGCGCGGTTGCGCAGCCGGGGTGATTCGACGAAGGCGGAGATGAAGGCCGGCAAGGCGATGTTGCGGACGATGGAAGTCGCCTGCTCGGCCGCGATCTCACCACTTGCCGCTTTCCTCCAGGCGAGATCGGCCACGCCCGCGATCAGAATATCGGGGGCGATCAGCTCGCGGCGGTTGACCAGCAGCGAACGTGCCTGCGGGCGCAGCGGCTCCTCGACGAACCACTTGATGGCGACACCGGGATCGACGACGACGATCATCGGTCACCTGAGGTCATGGCGGCGATGCGGTCGGCCTCGGCCAGCGCATCGACCACCAGCGGCTGGCGCGAAGTGTGGGTCAGCAGGTCGCGCAGGTCGGCCTCGAGCGAGCGGCCCTTGGTGCGCGCGCGCGCCTTCAGGCGCTCGATGATCCTGTCATCGAGCCCGCGAATGGTCAGGGTGTTCTTGTACTTCTTCATCTTCTCCCCTCATCTTCCCCTAGGCGCAGAAACCATGGAGGAACCAGCGCGCCGTCGGCTGGCCGTTGGCGGCGAGCTTGTAGGGGCCGTCGCGGAACAGCCAGAAACGGCCGCCATCGTCGTCCTCGACCCGGTAGTAATCGCGCACCGGCGGCACATCGTTCGCCGGGGGCCGGCTGCCGTCGGGCCGCGGCCGCCACCATTCGTCGGCGATCCGCTCCGGCCCGTCGGCGCGCACGATCCGATGGGCGTGCCGGCGCCAATGGAAGACCGACGGCGGATCGTCCGGCACAAACGCGGTGACTTCGACCGGCTCGGGCCGTTGCAGCAGCCGCGTCGGCCGCGCGCCTTTCAGGCCGGCCAGGCGCCGCCAGGCACCATCGGCGGCAGGTTTGGACGAGACGCTGGCCGTGACCTGCACGCGCTCGGGCAGGTGGCTGTCGCGCGGCAGCAACCGCACCACGTTCTCCGCGCCCAGCCGCAGCGCCAGCCGGTCGGCGAGATCGATCGTGCCGTCGGAGCCGAGTGAAAGCGCAAGCGCGCCGGCTTCGGGCAACGCGTCCTGCGTGCCGCTCCAGGCCTCGACCTCGGGCGCGGCCAGGATCATCAGTTCGACACCGAAGCCGGGATCGAGTTCGCCGAGCTTCTCCTCGAACAGTTTCATCAGCTTCGGGTTATCGCGGTTGGGCCGGCTGGTGCCGATCGCGGTGCGGTCGACTGAGCCGTCGACGCGGTAGAGCGCGATTTCGAGCTTGCGGGCGCCGACGCCGGCCTGTTCGAACTGCCGGCAGAGGGCGGCCAGCAGGCGGCTGGTGGCGGCGGCGATGTCCTCAGCCCGGCCGATCGGCTCGACGAAAGCGAGGCGCGTGCGGAAGGCGGGCACGGCCCGGCGCGGCTCGAGCACCTCGTTGCGGGCACCCAGCGCCTGGTCGAGGCGGGTGAGCGGCAGGTCGCCGAAGCGGCGCGCCAGCGGCGCACGCGGCAGGGGGTAGAGATCGCCGATGCGGCGCAGCCCCAGCTTCACGAAGGTTTCCAGGATCGGCGCCTCGAGGCGCAGGCCTTCGACCGGCAACGATGCCAGCGCGTCGCGCTGGCCATGGCGCGGGCAGAAGAGATCGGCCTGGCGCTCGGCATAACGCGCCAACGCCCAGGCGGCGCCTGCGGTGTCGGCCATTGCGGCGCGGCAAGTGAAGTCGTGGCGCGCCAGGCGCCCGACCAGGTCGGCCAGCAGCGCGCGTTCGCCCGCCTCGTTTTGGCCGAAGAGATGGGCGCAGCCGGTGACGTCGAGCAGCAGGCCGGCATCGCCGCCGAAGCCGCCGGCGCTGCAGGCCTCTGCACCTTCCTCGGCCAGTGCGCCGCCCAGCGGATCGATCGTCACCCACGGCGTGTAGCGGTCGCACCAGTCGGCGATCGCCTCGATCAGGCGCTGGTCGGCCTGCGGCTCGCCCGGGGCGGTGACCAGGTCAGGCAGCAGCGCGCGGGCATCGGCCAGCCGCATGTGGGGACGCAGGCCCGCGGTGCGGGCATGGGCGTTGAGTCCG
Source organism: Reyranella massiliensis 521 (assembly GCA_945860205.1). Lineage (GTDB taxonomy): Bacteria > Pseudomonadota > Alphaproteobacteria > Reyranellales > Reyranellaceae > Reyranella > Reyranella massiliensis_B. Next base: position 9,396 of record CAMARK010000006.1, read on the forward strand.
GCGAGGCGCGGGCAGCCGTCGCGCCAGACGACGCTGGCAGCCGCCCTAGCTCGCCAATCTTGGGCCGACCAGTCGTTCTTCGAAGAGGCTTTCTTCGAAGCGCGCGCCAACCGATCCGTGGAGAGTTTCGGGAACCACAGCGAGACAATGCGTTTCATCGTTCCACTCCACGAGCCAGGACGGGGTTTCGGCAATCGACGGCGCGCCGAAGCGGTTGCGCCGCAGGTCGAGACGCCAGCGCGGGGCGCCGACATCGTGCAGGCCCGGCGTTGAGCGCGAGGGCGCCGACGCGATCCGCCAGCGCGTCACGCAGACGCTTTGCGGCGGTGCCGGCTGGGGCCGCAGCAGCAGGGCAGGCACGCCGCTCTTCTCGGCGGCAAGCGACAGGCGCCGCCCGGCGGTGGCATCGGTGGCGCGCGTCTCGCCCAGCACGGCGGCGATGCCGGGGCAGCGCAGCCCTTCTTCCATCGCCCAGAACACGTCCTCGTCGCGCCGCGCCGTAACCACCAGCAGGCGCGCCGGATCGAACCAGGCGGCGAGTGCTGCCGCATAGGGCGGGGCGTCGAACACGCCCGACGGCCGGCGGCACCACAGCAGCGTGCCCGGCGCGACCGCCGCGAAGCGGCCCATCAGATGGGCGGCAAAACCGAGTGCGGCGCCATCATGGGCGGCGACGCGGCCGGAAGGGGCGGCGCCCGCCTCGATCTCGTGCAGGGCGCCGGTCAGCAGGCCGCCTTCGGGTAGCAGGGCGTCGATGGCCGGCAGGCCCGTGGGCACGGCGGCCTTGCCGACTTGGCGGACGCTGTTCGCGCGCTCCAGCCGGCGGACCTTTTCCCGCAGAACAGCCGAAACGGGAGGAGCAAAAGCACTCGGGGAAATGACCGGCATCGCCCCCTCGAAAGATTGGGTTGAATGGGTTGGGGATAAGTTGTTCTGTTTTTGTTCTAATTAGATTCAGGCAGGGAGTCAACGGGAGTCCGTGCTGGCACAACGACTGCTTTCTGGATGAAGCTGCTGTCCCGCTCCGGAGGCCGAATGACCCTTCGATTTTCCATCCGATTTCCCATCGTTGCCCTGCTCGGGGCCGCCTTCGCCCTGCTGGCCGGGCCCGCCCTGGCGCGCTGCTCGCAGAACCTGGTCCAGTTTGGATCAGGGGTGCAGGTGGCGTCGCTCGATGGTCTCCGGTTCGCGGCCGACACCTCGCCCAATCGCGCGATCGTCACCTTCGTCGGCCATTCCAGTTTCCAGATCGACACGCCGCAGGGCGTGCGCGCCATCACCGACTACAACGGCGTCAACGGCTTCGGCCGCCGGCCTGACATCGTCACCATGAACAACGCCCACGACACGCATTTCACCGACACGCCGGAGGACGGCATCACCTACGTGCTGCGTGGCTGGCCGAGCCAGCCCGGCGAGACCGAGGCCAAGCACGCGGTCACGCTGAAGGACATGAAGGTGTGGAACGTGCCGACCAATGCCCGCGACTGGGGTGGCGGTTCGGCCCGCATCAACGGCAACTCGATCTTCATCTATGCCATCGGCGATCTCTGCATCGCCCATCTCGGCCACCTGCACCACCGACTGACCAAGGAACATCTCGAGGAACTCGGCCGCATCGACGTGCTGATGGTGCCGATCGACGGCTCCTACACCATGGGCATGCCGCTGATGGTCGACGTGATCCGCCAGATCCAGCCCCGCGTCGTGCTGCCCATGCACTACTGGGGCCGCGGCCAGCTCGACCGCTTCGAGAGCCTGATGGCAACGCTCGACGCCGATTTCGTCTGGCCCGACCGTCGCTCGGTCGAGATCGTGAAGGAACAGCTGCCGGAGAAGCTGACGGTGATCGCCGTCGGCGGCGAGGGCGGGGGCTGAAGTCCCGCTCAAACTCCGGGCCCAACTCCCCCGGCCGAATTTCGGCTCTCCGCGCGCCGGAAAGCCGATAACGACGGGCTTTTCGCCCGATAATTGCGGACACTCGAATGTAACGCGTGTTGTCCGGAACGGTGTCCGCAACTCCGAGATAAGCCTGGTTCTATTGGCTTTTACGTGTCTCTCGGCTTCTTCGCCTGCAGAGCCCCGATGCGCCCTGTTTTTCAGGCGTCGTTAAGTGTCTGTTCGCACGTCGTTATTTGGCGTGTCGTTGAGACGGGGTCGTTCTTGGGACTGTCCACGGGTCAGGACCCGTGGCGGCTGCACCAGGGCTCAAGGCCGGACCCACGGGCGTGCCGCGGGCAGGTCGTGCCGGAATGAAAAAGGCCGGCGCAGTCCAAGCGCCAACCTATCGAAATTCATAGCATATTCTTGCTGAACTTGCAAATTATTATGCCGGCCCCGACGAGAACCGCCTTGACCAGTTTCTCCGCCACTCTTGAAGGAGGTTAGCGGAGGGGCGCGCGCAGGCTTTGGTTACGGATTGCTTCCGAGTTTGCGGATAGCCTTGACATATATTGTTTACGTACCTCGGCAGATCCCTCGCAAACATCCATGAACACTGCATTTCCGAGTAGAGCTGCGTTTTGCCCGTATTCGTTGCCGCCACCACGCGAAGTAAAGCGACCCTGGGTTTGGTACGTTTCTCCTCTGCGCGCGTAGTCGTAGTAGGAGTCTTCGGGAACACCGTTGATGAATGTGATGCGAAACCTCACGGATTCACCTGAATGGTTTTTCATGACCAAGGTGAGGTTGCCCGTATCGCCTCTCGGGCACTGCAATTCGACGGGCATGAATCTTTTTCCGGGTCAGCGGAATTCTGCGCCGAAGCCGACATCCCACAACTCGCGGCAGCTACTGCCGCAATCGCGGCGGCCGTATGCAATTTCATGATTGCCCCACTTGGTCCCCGAAACGATGAGGGTGATGGGTTAAGCCCCCCCCTCAAATCCTGAGGTTCGTCCGCGCCAAGTCGACCAGCTCGGAGGCGCGGCCGTCCATCACCGCCTTCAGCGTGAACAGGCCGAAATGATAGGCCTGGTCGAGCGTTGCCTTGGGCGGCATGACCAGCTCCTGGCGCGCGCTCACCACGTCGACCAGCACGGGGCCCTTGTGGGCCAGCGCCTCTCTTAGCGCGCCTTCCAGCTTCTGCGGATCCTCGACGCGGATGCCCTTGATGCCCATCGCCTCGGCCATGGCCGCGAAGTTGGGATTCTTGAGGTCGACGGCGGTATCGAGGAAACCGCTCGCCTTCATTTCCAGTTCGACGAAGCCCAGCGTGCCGTTGTTCAGCACCACCACCTTCACCGGCAGGCCGAGCTGCGAGAGGCTGATGAAATCGCCCATCATCATGGCGAAGCCGCCGTCGCCCGACATCGAGATGACCTGGCGGTTCTTGTGCGAAGCCTGGGCGCCGATCGCCTGCGGCATGGCGTTGGCCATCGAGGCATGATTGAACGAGCCGATCAGCCGCCGCTTGCCGTTCATTTTCAGGTAGCGTGCCGCCCACACCGATTGCGTGCCGACGTCGCAGGTGAAGATGGCGTCGTCGTCGGCGAGTTCGCTCAGCAGGCGCGCGACGTACTGCGGATGGATCTTGCCGCCGGCCGGTCCGCCTTCGGCCAGTTTGTCGAGATCGGCGCGCGCCTTTTTGTAATGCGTGAGGGCGGCGTCGAGAAAGGCACGCTCCGTCTTGGGTTTTAGCCGCGGCAGCAGCGCCGCGATCGTGTCGCCGACATCGCCCACCACGCCGACGTCGAGCCGGCAGCGGTTGCCCAGGCTCTCGGCTCGAAGATCGACCTGCGCCACCTTGGCATGCTCGGGATAGAACTGGCGGTAGGGGAAGTCGGTGCCCAGCAGCAGCAGCGTGTCGCATTCCTTCATCGCGGCGTAACCCGAGGTGAAGCCGATCAGGCCTGTCATGCCGACGTCGAAGGGATTGTCGTACTCGACATATTCCTTGCCGCGCAGCGAATGCACCATCGGTGCATTCAGCGTGCGCGCCAGTTCGATCACCGCGTCGTGGGCGCCAGCGCAGCCCGCGCCGCACATCAGGGTGATCTTCTGGCCGTCGTTCAGCAGCGCCGCCAGCGCATCCAGCTCCGAATCGGACGGGCGCACGACCGGCGGCTTGGGCGCCAGCCACTTTGCCGCCTTGGCGGACGTCGTCTGCAGCGCCACGTCGCCCGGGATGACCACCACCGACACGCCGCGCTGGGCGACGGCGATGCGGATTGCCTTGTCGAATACGCGCGGCATCTGGTCGGGATTGGAGATCGTCTCGACATAGTGCGAGCACTCGGCGAACAGCTGCTCGGGGTGCGTCTCCTGGAAATAGTGGCCGCCGATCTCGCTGCTCGGGATGTGGGCGGCGATGGCCAGCACCGGCACGCGATTGCGGTAGCAGTCGAACAGGCCGTTGATCAGATGCATGTTGCCGGGCCCGCAGCTGCCGGCACAGACGGCGAGCTCGCCGGTCAAATGGGCCTCGGCGCCGGCGGCGAAGGCGCCGGCCTCCTCATGCCGCATGTGGACCCAGTCGATCTCCTTCATGCGGCGCAGCGAATCGGTAAAACCGTTCAGGGAATCCCCGGCGACGCCGTAGATGCGCTTCACGCCGGCGGCGTGCAGGGTCTCGGCCATCAGGTCGGCAATCGTTTGCGCCATGTCGGACTCCGTAATGTGAAAGGCTAGAGTGTTTCTGTCTTAGGCCCCAGCATACCGCACTTCCTCACCCTGAGGAGGCGCGAAGCGCCGTCTCGAAGGGTGGAGCCAGTCTTTATGTTGCGCATGCTTCGAGACGCGCCCTGCGGGCGCTCCTCAGCATGAGGTCATTTCGCGCGACCCTTTTCGAAGCCCGCCAGGAACTGGACGAGATTGCGGCCGAGATCATCACCGAGATAGCCGCCTTCCTGGACCAGCACGGTCGGCAGGCCGAGGTGCGCGATCTTCGCCGCCATGGCGTGGAAGCCGGCGCCGGTCACTTTCAGGCCCTGCAGCGGATCGCTTTCGCTGGCGTCGAGGCCGAGCGCCACCACCAGGGCAGTCGGTGCGAAAGCTCTGATGCGGGCCAGCGCCGTGTCGCCCGCGGCGAGCCACGGTGCGTCGGCGGAACCGAGCGGCAGCGGCAGGTTGAGATTGAATCCGTCGCCTTCGCCCGTGCCGGCTTCGTGCGCGTGGCCCCAGAAATAGGGGTAGTAGTTGGCCGGATCGGCGTGGATCGAGACGGTGAGCACGTCGGCGCGCTCGTAGAAGATGCCCTGCGTGCCGTTGCCGTGGTGCACGTCGACGTCGAGCACGGCGACGCGGGCGTGCCTGGAGCGCAGGTGCTGGGCGGCGACGGCGCTGTTGTTGAGGAAGCAGAAGCCGCCCGCCATGTCGGCGAAGGCATGATGGCCGGGCGGCCGGCAGAGGGCATAGGCCTCGCGTGCGCCATTGAGTACGAGATCGGCTGCGGTCGCGGCGACCTCGGTGGCGGCGAGGGCTGCGTCCCAGGTGCCGGGGCCGATCGGGCAGGCCATGTCGGCCTGATGCCAGCCCGCGCGGCCGGCCAGTGCCTTGGGATAGGTCGCGGGCTGGCGTGCCGGATGGACGTTGGGCACGACCTCGTCCGAGGCGCCGGGCAGCTTCGCCCATTCGTGCGCGGCGACCTGCAAGAAGTCGATGTAGTCGGGTGTATGCACCAATGAGGCCGGGCCGCTGCCGAAGGCCTTCGGTCCGATGACGTCGTGGCCAGCGCCGGTGGCGGCTGCCAGCAGGCGCGTCGCGCGCTCGGGCTGCTCGGCGCTGCGCTGTTTTACGCCGCGGACGATGAAGGTCTGTGGATCGTGCTGGGCGTGTTTGTCGGAATAGACGATCCTCATGAGGAACTCCAAGAAAGGTCAGGCTCCTTGTCGTCCTGAGCGAAGCGAAGGACCTTGCCGGTCGGCCAGAAACGGACACCGGCGACACCGAGTCCCCCGCTGGCGTGAGGTCCTTCGCTACGCTCAGGACGACATGGCTTCTTCATGGTGCTCCAACAGCCTTGGAGGCGCGGAGTGCCGCGATCTCGCCGTCGCTGAACCCCACGCCGCGCATGATCTCGATCGTGTGCTCGCCGACCCGGGGGGCGAGGCGCCTCACTTCCAGCGGCGCATCGGAAAGCTTTATCGGATTGGACGCGGCCTTCACCGGACCAAGGCCGGGATAGTCGTATTCGACGATGCTGCCGCGCGCCTTGGCATGTTCGTTGTCCATCAGGTCGCTCACTTTCTGGACGGCCGAGCACGGCATGCCGGCGGGCAGCAGGATTTCCAGGAGCTCTTCGCAGGTATGTTCGGCGAAATGCCTCTCCATCATCGGTTCGAGAATGGCGCGATGGCTGACGCGGCCCTCGTTGGTGGCAAAACGTGCATCGGCCAGCCACTCCTCGCAGCCCAGCGCCTTGCACAGGATCTTCCAGAAGGGGTCGTTGGTGCCGGCGATGTAGATCGGCTTGGTCCTCGTCTCGAACACGCGGAGCGGAAACAGGATCGAATTGCCGGTGCCCATGCGCACCGGATCCTCGCCGGTGAGGCCATGATTGGTGATCCAGTGGCTCATCAGGTGCACGCCAACGTCGAACAGCGAGAGGTCGAGCCGCTGGCCGCGCCCGGTCTTGTGGCGGGCGAGCAGGGCGAAGGCGATGCCGCCGGCGCAGGCGAGGCCGGTCGAGTAGTCGACCGCCGCGGTGCCGACGCGGCACATCTCGCCGCCGGTCGGGCCGGTCGCCTCGATCAGGCCGACCTCGGCCTGGATGCAGGGATCGTAGCCGGGGCGGCTGGAATAAGGGCCGGTCTGGCCGTAGCCCGAGACCGAGGCATAGACCAGTTTCGGGTTCTCCTTCGACACGACGTCCCAGCCGAAGCCCAGTTTGTCGATCACCCCCGGCGTAAAGGCTTCCATGAACACGTCGGCTTTACGCACCAGCCGCATCAGCACGTCGCGACCGCCCTCGGTGCGGAGATCGAGGGCGAGGCCGCGCTTGTTACGGTTCATCGACGGCACCCAGGCGCCGCCGAAGTGCGGGCGGAAGTGCTCTCCGTGGAGCGGTTCGACCTTGATGACGTCGGCGCCCATGTCGCCCAGGATCTGGCCGGCGGTGGGGCCGGCGATGACCTGCGTGAGGTCGAGAACGAGCGTGTCGGAGAGCGGAAGCATGCGGTGAACATCCATTCAGGTGAGGTGTCGACCAATAGCCCCGCGCGGGCCGTCCGACCAGCGCCGGGTCAGGCGCCCAGCAGGCGTCTGGCCAGCAAGGTGCGCATATCGCGCCGGCCGTCGGCGATCAGCACGATGTTGACGATTCCCTTCGGCAGGACGCGGTAGACAATGCGGTAGGGTTTGAAAAAGACTTCGCGAAAGTCGCGATTGCCGTAGTCGAGCAGTTCCTTCGGATGCGCGCTTCGATTGGGCAATGCGGCCAGTGTCGCAAAGGTCTGCTCGATCTTGGTGGCGACATCGACGGCGCGCTCGATCGAATCATGCTCAGCTATGTATACCGCGATGTCGTCGAGATCGCGCTCGGCGTCGGCATCGACAACGACCGTAAATTTCTTCACTTGCCGGTCTTGCGGGCATTCAGACGCTTGCGCAGGTCCGCAAAGACGTCTTTGGCCGGCCGGTAGCGGCCTTCCTCGATGTTGCGGTTGGCGAGTGCAAGGATCTTGAGCAGCGCGAGAGTCTCCTGCGTCTTTTCATAGGAGACTATATCCTGCACGATGGCCTTGGCTTCGCCGTTCTGGGTTATGATCATGGGTTCGCCGACTTCGCTCAGCTCCTGCATGATCTCGGCAGCGTTGGCCTTGAAGTAGCTGATGGGCTTGATGCGGGCGGCGCGGGGCATGGTGGACTGTCCTCGTACTGAGAGCTTGAATTTAGTCCGATAACGGTTCGATGACAATGGAGCTGATATGAAGACCGCCGACCGCCCCAACCTCAGCATCGATCCCGACCGGCTGTGGTCGAGCCTGATGGAGCTGGCCGAGATCGGCGGCACGGAGAAGGGCGGTGTCTGCCGCATCGCGCTCACCGATCTCGACCGGATCGGGCGTGACCTGTTCGTGCGCTGGGCGAAGGAGGCGGGCTGCACGATCAAGATCGACCAGCTGGGCAATGTCTTCGCCCGCCGCGAGGGTCGCGATCCCGCGAAGGCCCCGGTGATGACCGGCTCCCATCTCGACACCCAGCCGACCGGCGGCAAATTCGATGGCGCCTATGGCGTGATGGCTGGGTTGGAAGTGCTGCGCGTGCTGCACGATTCCAACTACGTCACCGAGGCGCCAATCGAGGTCGCGGTGTGGACCAACGAGGAAGGCTGCCGCTTCGCGCCGGCCATGGTGGCCTCGGGCGTGTTCGGCGGCGCCTTCGAACTCGACTATGCGCTCGGGATCAAGGACCGCGACGGCGTCAGCTTCGGCGAGGCGCTGAAGAAGATCGGCTATGACGGCAAGGAGCCGGTGGGCGGCCGCAAGGTCGGCGCCTTCTTCGAAGCCCATATCGAGCAAGGCCCGATCCTGGAGCGTGAGAAGAAGACCATCGGCGTCGTCACGGGCGCGCAGGGGCAGCGCTGGTACGAGATCAACTGGACCGGCATGGAAAGCCATGCCGGCACGACGCCCATGGAAGGCCGTCGCGACGCGCTGGTGGGCGCGGCCGAACTGATCGTGGCGGCGCGAAAGATCGGCAACAGGCCGAACGGCCGCTCGACGGTGGGCGTGATCGACAGCCTCCCGCAGTCGCGCAACACCATTCCCGGCCGCCTGTTCATGACGCTCGACCTCCGCCATCCCGACGATGGCGAACTCACGAGGATGGACGTCGAGATGCGTGCCGCCGCGGCCGACATCGCCGCGCGCCACCGGCTGGACGTGAAGATCGAGCAGATCTGGTATTTCCCGCCGTCGCCCTTTGCCAAGGAACTGGTCGAGGCGGTGCGTCGTGGCGCGGTCCATGCGGGCTACCCCCACATGGATATCGTGAGCGGCGCCGGCCACGACGCCTGTTACGTAAGCCGCGTGGCGCCGACGGCGATGATCTTCGTGCCGTGCAAGGACGGCATCAGCCACAACGAGATCGAGGACGCCACCAAGACCGACATCGGCGCCGGCGCCCAGATCCTCCTCCAGGCGATGGTCGAGCGGGCGAATGCCTAAGTACATCCTCATCCTGAGGAGGCGCGAAGCGCCGTCTCGAAGGATGGGCAACAGACAAGGTGCTCGTTCCCACCCTTCGAGACGCGGCCTTGCAGGCCGCTCCTCAGGGTGAGGGGTGTCGTTTCCACCGCGACGGCTGCCCTGGTCGCGAGCGTCGCGGGCATGGGCGGTGCGCTGCCGATCGTGTTGGCGGCGACGCAGGCCGTCGGCGCCACGCCCGAGCAGACGAGCTCGTGGGTCTCGGGACTCGGCATCGCCACGGCGCTGAGCGCGCTGATCCTCAGCGTCCGCTACCGCATGCCGATCATCGCGGCCTGGTCGACGCCGGGTGCGGCGCTGATCGCCTCGACGCCTGGGGTGCCGAGCTTCGCGGCGGCAGTCGGTGCCTTCGTGCTGGCGGCGGTGCTGATCCTGCTCACGGCCGCCGTGCGACCGCTGGGGCGGCTGATCGAGAAGATCCCGGCCAGCATCGCGGCGGCCATGCTGGCCGGCATTCTGCTGCGCCTCGTCATGGCGATGTTCGAGCACGTGCCGAGCGCGCCGTTGCTCGTGCTGCCGCTGCTGCTGCTGTTCGTGGTGGCGCGCGCCTTCCTGCCCACGCTCGCCTCGCTGGCCGTGCTGGTCGCGGGCGCGCTGCTCGCCTGGTCGCTGGGGCTGGTGAAGCCGCTGCCAGCGCTCGGTCTGACGACGCTCGAGTTCACCATGCCGGTGTGGGACGTGGCGACGCTCGTGGGTCTCGGCGTGCCACTCTATCTCGTGACCATGGCGTCGCAGAACCTGCCGGGCTTCGCCGTGTTGCGCGCCTCGGGTTACCAGCCGCCGGCCTCTCCCGTGCTCGCCGTCACGGGCGCGGCATCGCTCGGCACGGCTTTCCTGGGCTCCCACACGTCGAACCTCGCAGCGATCTCGGCCGCGATCTGCACCGGGCCCGACGCGCATCCCGATCCGGCCAAACGCTGGATAGCCGGGCCGTTCTACGCCGCGTTCTGGGCGCTGTTCGCGCTGTTCGGCGCTTCGGTGGTCGGCCTGTTCGCGGCCCTGCCGCCGGCGCTGCTGGCGACCGTCGCCGGCACCGCGTTGCTGGGCTCGACGGCCGGCGCGCTGGGCTCGGCGCTGTCGGGCGATCAGGACCGGCTGGCGGCGGCGGGTACGCTCGCCGTCACCGTCTCGGGCGTCAGCCTGCTGGGCATCGGTTCGGCCTTCTGGGGCCTCGTCATCGGCCTTCTCATCCTGGCGATCGACCGCTTCCTCAAGCGCTAGCGCGCGGTCACACGAAAAAGTGTGTCGCGTCCCAAGGTTCGCATCAGGCACCGTCGCACCTGGGACAAGACGGGGAGCAATCCATGACACGCTACATTGTAACAGCGCTGGCATTCGCGCTGATGGCGGCGGAACCGATGGCGGTGCAGGCCCAGGCGCCTATCACGCCCTCGGCGCAGGCGCCGGTGCGCGAGATCACCAAGATCGCGGGCGAAGTCTATCGTTTCCGCAACAACAACCACTTCTCGGTCTTTGCGGTGACGCCGGCGGGCATCATTGCCACCGATCCGATCAATGCCGCGGCGGCGACCTGGCTCAAGGACGAGCTCAAGAAGCGCTGGCCGGACCGCGCGATCAAGTTCCTGGTGCTGAGCCACGATCATGCCGACCATAGTTCGGGCGGCGAAGTGTGGGCCGATACCGCCACCGTGGTGGCGCACGAAAACGCCAAGGCGGTGATCATCGGTGAGAAGCGTCCGACGGCGGTGCCCCAAGTCACCTTCTCCGACAGCGCCACGATCGAACTCGGCGGCACGGTGCTGGAGCTGCACTATGTCGGGCGCAACCACTCGAACAATTCTCTGGTGATGCGCTTCCCCAAGGAGAAGGTCGCCTTCGCGGTCGACTTCATCCCGGTGAATGCCGTGTCGTTCCGCGACTTCCCCGACGCCTATATCGACGAATGGATCGACTCGCTCCGCCGCGTCGAGGCGATGGATTTCGACATCCTGGCGCCCGGTCACGGCCCGCTCGGCACCAAGGCCAACGTGACGGCGTTCCGTGGCTATCTCGAGGATCTGCGCACCCAGGTGCTGGTGGCGGCGCGCGCCGGCAAGTCGCTCGAGGACACCAAGAAGAGCGTCGACCTCTCCAAGTACAAGGATTGGGGTGGCTACGAGCAGATGGGCCAGCTCAATATCGAGGGCATGTACCGGCTGGTGCAGGCAAACCGCCGCGGCAACTAGCCGGGAAAGCGCGCGGCGTAAGGCTCCAGCGGCAGTTTTAGCGCGCGGCAGAGAAAACTGATCGTGTGGTAGTAGCCCACCAGCGCGATCGCCTCGAGAATCTGCGCGTCGTCGAAAAGCGCAATGAGCGACGTCCAGGTTTTTACGCCGATGGTGCGGTGGTCGACGAGATCGTCGACCAGGGTGAGCAGGGCCTGCTCGTCTGACGTCCAGCAGGTGGCATCGGCCGGGCCGGTCACGGTGGCGGCGATGCGCTCGGCGTCGAAACCCACTTTGGCGGCGAAGAAGGCGATGTGGACGCCCCATTCGTATTCGCAGCCGAGCCGCGCCGTCGTGCGGTCGATCACGAGCTCGCGCTGGCCGAGGCTGAGCGCCCCTTTGTCGAGCAGGCCACCGGCAAACATCTTCTCGAACACCCGCGGGCTTCGCGCCAGGGTGCGGAACAGCACCAGCGGCTCGACGCCCTCGGGCATGATGCGCGCGAGCTCGGCGGCGATCCGGGGCGGGTAGGGGGCTTCGGCGGGGGCGATGCGGGGCATGGTCGGTCTCCTGTCATTGCGCTACAATTTATGTAGTGATCCGAGATGCGTGACGCTACAGAAAATGTAGTAACGGAGTGTAATAGATGGTGAAGCGAGTTCGCGGCTCACGGACCGGTCGGCCGATCATGGCGCTGCTCGACCTGCTGGGCCGGCGCTGGGTGCTGCGCATCGTCTGGGAGCTGCGCGAGGAGCCCAAGCGCTTCCGCGAGCTACAAGACCTGATCGGCGCCAGCCCCACCATCGTCAACGGTCGGCTGGCCGAGCTGCGCGAGGCGAAGCTGGTCGAGCTCGACGCCCAGTCGGGCTATCGCCTGACGGCGCTGGGCAAGGAACTGCTGCGGCTCTTCCTGCCACTGCATACCTGGTCGGGAAAGTGGGCGAAGGTGGCTGCTACTTGAGGAACGGGTTCTCGCTGCTGCGGCCCTTGCGGCGCGGCGGGAACTGCTCGACGAGATAGTCGAGCACCTCGGTGCGCTCCTCGGGCTTCATCGGCACCATGTGGTGCCGCGACACCATCAGGTCGAGGCTCGCGTCCCAGAGATCCCGCGTCAGCCCCTGCGCCTTGATGATCGCCACGCCATGGCAGGCCGCGCAGGCGTAAAAGACCGTGTCGCGGCCCTTGCCGTCGGGCAGGTCCGCCACGGTGTCGTTGTGCGGTGGCGGCTTGCCCTTGTCCGGATCGACGACGGCCGGCGCGATCTTCGCCAGCGGCACGTATCCGGGCCGGGGGCCTCGCAGCTCTCCGGCCCGATCGAGGGCCACCAGAAGAATCACCGCCGTCAAGGATGCGACGACGACGTGCGTGATCGTGAGTTGCTTCAAGATTCGACGAGCACGCGGATGTGATTGATCGGGTTGCCGCCGTAGCCCTGCGGGTTCCAGTTGCCGGCGACGAAGGGCTGGGTGACGCCCTTGCTGTCGGTCGCCTTGGCCCAGACCTCGTAGTAGCCGGCCGCCGGCAGGTCGACCGAGGCGGTGAAGCGCTGCCAGGCATACTTGTTGGGCGGCGGATCGACCTTCGCGGGCTTCCAGGAGACGCCGTAGTCGGTCGAGATGTCGACCGTCTTGATGTCGGATTCACCCGCCCAGGCGTGGCCGCGCAGATCGAGCTTGCGCGTGCCGGCGGCGAGCTTGGCGCCGTCGGCCGGGAAGGTGATGACCGAACGTACGGGCATTGCCTCGAGGATGACGGTGTCCTTCTCGTCGCCCTTGCTGCCGGGCACGATCGGAGTCTTGGCCATGCGGTAGGAGAACCCGCCCATGCCGGGGCCATCGTGTTCCTTGTCGCGCACCCAGATGCGGGTCAGCCACTTGGTCGAGGTCGAGCCGGTCCAGCCCGGCACGATCAGGCGCACCGGACCGCCGTGAATCAGCGGCAGGTCCTTGCCGTTCATCTTGAAGGCGATCAGCGTGTGCGGCTCCATCGCCTTGGCAATCGGCACGCCGCGCGAGATCGAGGGCTTGGTGGCGTCGCCGCTGAGATGCGGATCGGCACCGTATTGGCCGGTATAGACCGCGCTCGATTTCACGCCTGCGGCTTTCAGCACGTCGGCGAGACGGACGCCGGTCCATTCGGCGCAGCCGGCGCCGCCGTTGGTCCAGGGATTGCCGCGCGCCTCGGGCGTGAAGAAGGCGCGGCCGTTGCCGCCGCACTCCAGCATCATCTTGTAGGAGACGTTGGGGAAGCGGCTCATGAGATCGCCCAGCGTGATCTCCAGCGGCTTCTCGACTTCGCCGTCGATCTTGATCTTCCAGGCCTTGGCGTCGGCCGGCGCATCGGGCACCAGGCCGTTGTTGCGCACGAAGAACTTGTCGATGGGCGTGACGTCATCGTCCAGCATCGCCGACGGCGTCTCGGCGACCAGGGGCTTGTCGCCCAACACCACCAGCTTGGCCTTGCCGTCCATTTCAAGAAACTTGGGTCCCTTCGGCGCTGCCGCGGGGGCTGTTCCTTGTGCGAGGGCTACCCCGAATGGCGGCAGCGAAGCACCGACGACAGTCGCCATTCCGACCCCCTTCAGCACATTACGACGTGAAGCTTTCGAGGTTCCTGATCGCAGCATTTTTTCCTCCCTATTGCGGGAGTCTTAGCTCAAACTTTCCGTCTCGTCAGCCAGCCGGAAAAGATAAGTGCACAGGCTGCGACCATTACGATGACGGTGGCGAGCACGTTGATCTGCGGGTCGACGCCCAGCCGCACGCTGGAATAGACGCGCATCGGCAGGGTCTGCGACTGCGCGCCGGCGACGAACTGCGTCATGATCAGGTCGTCGAGCGAGAGCGTGAAGGCGAGCAGCCAGCCCGAGCCTACGGCCGGCGCGATCAGCGGCAACGTCACCGTCAGGAAGGTGACCCAGGGCGTGGCGCCGAGATCCATCGCCGCCTCCTCGAGCGAGCGGTCGAAGTCGGCGAGCCGCGCTTGCACCACGATGGCGACGAAAGCAATCGAGAAGGTGGCGTGGGCGATGGCGATGGTGAGGAAGCCGCGCTCCGGTCCGCCGAACAGGCGCTCGGCACCGACGAACAGCAGCAGCATGGAGATCCCCATCACCACCTCGGGCATCACCATGGGCGCGATCACCAGGCCGCCGAACAGGCTGCGACCCGGGAACGGGGGCGCACGCGCCAGTGCATAGCCCGCGGCCAAGCCGATCAAGGCTGCCGCCGTGGCACTCACGAACGCAATCCTGAGCGACAGCCACGCCGCCTGCAGCATCGCCTCGTTGGCCAGCAGCGCGCTCCACCACTTGGTCGAGAAGCCGCCCCACACCGTCACCAGGCGCGACTCGTTGAAGGAATAGATCATCACCAGCGCGAGCGGCAGGTAGAGGAAGGCGTAGCCGAAACCCAGCACCGTGAAGGCAAAGCGCGCGCGGCCCATCATGACAGGCCCCGCATCAGCGGCGCTCCAGGCTGCGCGCCTGGTGGCGCTGGAACAGCATGATCGGGCCCACCAGCAGCACCAGCAGGGAGATCGCCACGGCGGAGGCCAGCGGCCAGTCGGCGTTGGTGAAGAATTCGTCCCACAGCACCTTGCCGATCATCAGCGTGTCGGTGCCGCCCAGCAGGTCGGGGATCACGAACTCGCCGACCGAGGGAATGAACACCAGCAGGCAGCCGGCGACGATGCCGGGCAGCGACAGCGGCAGGGTGATGGTGAGGAAGGCTTTTAGCGGCGTGGCGCCGAGATCGGCCGCGGCTTCGAGCAGGCCGGTGTCGAGTTTCTCCAGCGTGGCGTAGAGCGGCAGCACCATGAAGGGCAGGTAGGCATAGACGATGCCGAGATGGACCGCCCATTCGGTGCCCAGGATGGTGCCGGGATCGGCGGCGATCCCGCTCCAGCGCAGGAACTGGTTGAGCAGGCCGTTTTCGTCCAGCAGGCCCATCCAGGCGTAGACCCGGATCAGGAACGAAGTCCAGAAGGGCAGCACCACCAGCATCAGCAGCAGCGGCCGGCGCTCCGGCGCCGCGCGTGCGATGGCGTAGGCCATGGGATAGCCGAGCAGAAGCGCCACCAGGGTCGAGGTGGCAGCGATGCGCAGCGAGGTAAGCCATGCCGCGAGGTAGAGATCGTCGGTGAACAGCAGCGAGAAGTTCTTGAGGCTTGCGCCGAGCTCGACCGGTGGCACCGAGTCGGGCGAATTGGTGCCGAGCGCGATTGCCAGCACCAGCGCGAACGGCAGCAGGAAGAAGACCCCGAGCCACAGGAAGGGAAGCGCGATGACGGCCTTCATGGGGCAAGGATATGCTCGGCGCCGTCCGTCCAGCCGAGCCAAACGGATTGGCCACGCTGATGGGCAGAGTCCGGCAAGGCGGACACGATCATGACGGTGCCGTCAGTGGCGACGCGCAGCAGGGAACGATCACCTTCGTAAGCGATGTCGATGATTTTGCCCTGAACGGTTCGCAACGTGGTGGGCCGCTGCGGCGAGAGGGCGATTTTCTCGGGCCGCAAGACGGTCCAGTGCCCGTCTCTTTCGAAGATGTTGGCGATGCCGATGAAATCGGCGACGAAGCGCGAGACCGGCCGCTCGTAGACCTCGTGCGGCGTGCCGACCTGGACGACGCGGCCGGCGTGCATGACGGCCAGCCTGGTAGCCATCGACATCGCCTCTTCCTGGTCGTGCGTCACCATCACGAAGGTGAGGCCGAGCTCAGCCTGCAGGCGCACCAGCTCGAAGCGCGTGCCCTCGCGCAGCTTGCGGTCGAGGGCGGCCAGCGGTTCGTCGAGCAGCAGCAATTTGGGGCGCTTGACCAGGGCCCGCGCCAGCGCCACGCGCTGACGCTGGCCGCCCGAGAGCTGGGCCGGACGGCGCGCGGCGAAGTCGGAAAGCTTGACCTGCTCCAGCGCCTCGGCGACCCGCGTCGCGGTCTCGGCCTTGGCGATGCCCTCGCGGCGGAGCCCGTAGCCCACGTTCTCCGCCACGGTCATGTGTGGAAAGAGTGCGTAGGACTGGAACATCATGTTGATCGGCCGCAGATGTGGCGGCACGCCGGTCATGTCGTGGCCGTCGATCAGCAGGCGGCCCGAGTCGGGAGTCTCGAAACCGGCCAGCAGCCGCAGCAGCGTGGTCTTGCCGCAACCCGAACCGCCCAGCAGTGCGAACAGCTCGCCACGCGCAATCTCTAGATCGACGCTATCGACGGCCGTGACCGCGCCGAAGCGCTTGGTCAGGCCTTCTATCCTGATGATGGGATCGCTCACCGGCCCGTCTTCACGGTGGTCCACAGCCGCGTGCGCTCGCGCGTCTGCTCGGGCGTCCCGGCGGTGATGGTGTAGAACTTGGCGCGCACATCTTGAGGCGGATAGATCAGCGGGTTGTCGGAAATGTCCTTGGGCATCAGCGCCAGAGCCGCCTTGTTGCCGTTGGCATAGCCGGTGAGCTCGCTCGACGCGGCGGCGACCTTGGGCTCGAGCAGGAAATCAAGGAAGCGGAGCGCATTGGCCGGGTTCGGCGCGTCTTTCGGAATGGCTGCAACGTCGATCCAGAGCAGCGAGCCTTCGCGGGGAATGGCGTAGGTGATGTCGCGCTTGTCCTTGGCCTTGGCGGCACGGTCGCGGGCCTGAAAGATGTCGCCGGAGAAGCCGAAGGCGAGGCAGATGTTCCCGCCCGCCAGCGCGTTGATGTACTCCGACGAATGGAACTTGCGGACGAAGGGCCGTATTGCCTTCACGACGTCGGCCGCCTTGGCAAGATCCTCGGGCTTCTTGGAGTCGGGATCGAGGCCGAGATACTTTAGCGTCGCTGGCAGCACGTCGGTGGCGCTGTCGAGCACCATGACGCCGCAATCCTTGAACTTCGACACCACCGCCGGATCGAAGATCATCTTCAGCGAATCGATCGGCGCATCGGGCATGCGCTTTTTGATCTCTGCCACGTTGTAGCCGATGCCCGTCGTGCCCCACATCCAGGGGATGCCGTGGACGTTGCCAGGATCGTACTTGGCCAGCGCCGCCAGGATCTCGGGATCGAGATTGTTCCAGTTCTTCAGCTTGGTCCGGTCGAGCGGGAGGTAGAGGTTGGCCGCGAGCTGGCGCACGAAGAAGGGCGAGGCCGTGGGCACAACGACGTCGTAGCCCGATTTTCCGGTCCTGAGCTTGGCGTCGAGGATCTCATTGGAATCGTAGGTCGTGTAGTTGACCCTGGTGCCGGTGTCCTTCTCGAAGACCTTGAGTTGGTCCTCGGCGATATAGTCGGACCAGTTGTAGACGTTGACGCTGCCTCCTTGCGCCAAGGCGGGGGTGGCGACGAGGACGAGCAGGACGACGAAGGCAGGCAGACGCATCGGAAACTCCGCAGGATCAGACGCCAAGATACCTGTGCTGCAATTCCTTGTCCCCGGCCAGGTCCGTGGATGAACCGGTCCAGACGACGCGGCCCTTCTCGACGATGTGGTGGCGGTCGGCCAATCCGATCAGCGCGCCCACGTTCTTGTCGATCACCAGGATGGCCTGGCCCTCGCGCTTCAACCGGCCGAGGCAGGACCAGATCTCGTGGCGGATCAGCGGTGCCAGCCCCTCGGTCGCCTCGTCGAGAATCAGCAGCTTGGGGTTGGTCATCAGGGCGCGGCCGACCGCCAGCATCTGCTGCTCGCCGCCGGAAAGCTGATTGCCCATGTTGCGCTGGCGCTCGGCCAGGCGCGGGAAGAACTCGAAGGCGCGCTCGATCGTCCAGGGATTGGCTCGGGCGCTGCGATTAGCGGCAGCGGCCAAAAGGTTTTCGCGCACCGAGAGATTGGGGAAGATCTGCCGTCCCTCGGGCACCAGCCCGAGGCCGAGGCGGGCGATGCGGAATGACGCCATCTCGTCGACCCTGACGCCGTCGAACTCCACGACGCCGCGCCGTGTCTCCAGCAGGCCCATGACCGCGTGCACGGTCGTGGTCTTGCCCATGCCGTTGCGGCCCATCAGGGTCACGACCTCGCCGGCATCGACGCTCAGCTCCATGCCGAACAGCGCCTGGCTGGCGCCATAAAAGGCTTCCAGGTCGCGGATCCGTAGCATCACGCGACCTCCTCACCGAGATAGGCCTGACGAACCTCGGCATTGGCGCGGATTTCGCCGGGCGTGCCGCTGGCGATGGCGCGGCCATAGACCAGCACGGTGATACGGTCAGCGAGCTGGAACACGGCGTCCATGTCGTGCTCGATCAGGAGCATGGCGCGCTTGGACTTGAGCACACGCAGGAAGCCGATCATGCGCTGCGATTCCTCACCGCCCATGCCGGCCATCGGTTCGTCGAGCAGTAGCAGTTTCGGATCGCCCGCCAGCGCCATGGCGATCTCGAGCTGGCGCTGCTCGCCATGGCTGAGAGTGGCGGCGAGTGTCTCGGCGCGCGCACCCAGCCCCACCGCCTCGAGGCCAAGACGGGCGGGGCCGCGTAGCCGCTCGTCGCGGCGCGCGTCGGCCAGGAACCGGAACGAATGGCCGGCATGCGCCTGGACCGCCAGCGCCACGTTCTCCAGGGCGGTGAACTCGCGCAGCACCGAGGTGATCTGGAAGGACCGCGCCAGACCCAGCCGGACGCGGGCATGGGTCGGCAGGCGCGTCACGTCGCGGCCGGCGAAGTGGATGGTGCCGGCATCGGGTGCCAGGCTGCCCGTGAGCTGGCTCACCAGCGTGGTCTTGCCGGCGCCGTTGGGGCCGATCAGGGCGTGGATCTCGCCCGGCCGGACGTCGATCGAGACCGTGTCGGTGGCGACCAGCCCGCCGAAGCGCTTTATCAGGCCGTCGGTGCGGAGAAGTGGCTCAACCACGGCGGCGCCCCAACAGGGAATCGATGCCGCCTCTCGCATAGAGCGCGATCAGCACCAGCATCGGGCCGAACACGATCTGCCAGTATTCGCCCCAGCCCTTGCGGCCGAGATCGAGCAGAGGTTTTAGCGACTCCTCCAGCACGAAGAACGCGATGGTGCCGTAGAGCGGCCCAAACAGCGTGCCCATGCCGCCCAGCACGACGATGACGATGAGGTCGCCCGACTTCACCCACGACATCATGGCGGGCGAGACATAGGCGCCTTCGTTGGCGAGCAGGATGCCAGCCAGGCCGCCGAAGGCGCCGGAGAGGATGAAGGCGGTGAGGCGGTAGCGGAACACCGGGAAGCCCAGCGCCATCATGCGCTGGTCGTTAGACTTGGCGCCGCGCAGCACGAAACCGAAACGCGAGTTGGCGAAGCGGCTGCAAAACCACAGCGTGCCGAGCAGCAGCACGAAGCAGAGCCAGTAGAACGACGCCTTGTCGCGCAGATCGATCAGGCCGGGAAAGCGGCTGCGGCTGATGTTGAGGCCGTCGTCCGCGCCATAGGCCTCCAGCCCGGCGCTCACATAGAAGACGAGCTGGGCAAACGCGAGCGTGATCATGATGAAGTAGAGGCCGCGCGTCCGGAGCGACAGCGCGCCGACCAGCGCCGCCCACAGCACCGAGGCGGCGATGGCGGCGGGCCATTGCAGCCAGCCGCTGTGCAGGCCGTTGGCCGACAGGATGCCGACGGCATAGCCGCCGATGCCGAAGAACACGGCATGGCCGAAGCTCACCAGCCCGCCATAGCCCAGGATCATGTTGAGGCTGACGGCGGCGATCGACCAGATGACGATGCGCGTGCCGATCGACAGCAGATAGCGCTGGTCGAAGGCCTGCGTGAGGAGCGGCAGCACCGCCAGCACCAGCAGGATCGCGGCCGTGGCGAGTCCGCGCGGCGTGCGCAGGGCGGCGATCATGCCCACGCGGTCATGTCCTTTGCCCAAAGAGTCCGGTGGGCCGCCACACCAGGACACCCGCCATCAGCACATAGACCAGGACCTGCGAGATCGCGGGCGCCGCACTCGAGGCCGCGGCGGAACTCATGAAGGTTTTCAGGAAATCGGGCAAAAAGGCACGTCCGACGATGTCGATCTGGCCCACCACCATGGCGGCCACGAACGCGCCTTTTATGGAGCCGATGCCGCCGATGACGATGATCACGAAGGCGAGGATGAGGATGTCGTCGCCCATGCCGATCTTCACCGAGCTGATGGGGGCCGCCATCAGGCCGGCGAGGCCGGCGAAGACGGCGCCCAAGCCGAACACCAGGCTGAACAGCAACTCGATGTTGACGCCCAAGGCGGCGATCATGCGTCGGTTGGAAGCGCCGGCGCGGATCAGCATGCCGAGGCGCGTGCGTGCCACCAGCCAGGCGAGAAAGAGGGCGACCAGGGCGCCGACCACGATGATGGCGAAGCGGTAGGCGGGATAAAGTACGCCCGGCAGAATTTCCACCGTGTGGGCGAGGAACGCCGGTACCGCGATGCTCTTGCCGGCCGGACCCCAGACCGCGCGGACCAATTCATTGAAGAACAGGATCAGGCCGAAGGTCGCCAGCACCTGGTCGAGATGGTCGCGGGCATAAAGCCGTCGCATGACCACGGCCTCGACCACGACGCCCAGCAGGAAGGTAGCGGGCAGCGCCAGCAGCGCGCCCAAAAAGAAAGAGTCGGTGATCCCGATCAGCGTCCAGGCGATATAGGCGCCCATCATGTAGAGCGAACCGTGCGCCAGGTTCACGAGGTCCATGATGCCGAAGGTGAGCGTGAGGCCGGCGGCGAGCAGGAACATCAGCAGGCCGAGCTGCACGCCGTTCAACATCTGGATCAGCAGATAGTCCATCGCCCCCCGCAAACGAAACGGGAGCGCGTTGCCGCGCTCCCGTCGTTGATCGGCCTCACTAGCCTCACTTCATCGGGCACTTTTCATAGTACGGATCCTTGGCGTCCTTCACGGCCGTGGCGATGGTCTTCACCGTCATCATGCCGCCGGCATCCTTGACTGCTTCCTGGATGTAGAAGTTCTGGATCGGGAACTGATTGGTGTTGTACTTGAAGTCGCCGCGCAGCGACTTGAAGTTGGCCTTCTTGAGCTCGGCGCGGACCTTGTCCTTGTTCGAGAGATCGCCCTTCAGGGCATCGGCGGCCGAGGCCATCAGCATGATGGCGTCGTAGCTCTGCGCGCCGTAGTAGGACGGGTAGACGTTGTGCTTCTTCTTGAAGTCGGCGACGTAGCGCTTGTTCTGCTCGTTCGGCAGGTCGTTCACCCACTCCTGGGCGCCCAGGGTGCCAAGCGCGAGATCGCCCTGCTGCGGCAGCGTGATCGCGTCGATCGAGAACACCTGGTAGAGCGGCACGGTCTTGTTGAGGCCGGCCTGCGCCCACTGCTTCACGAACTGAACGCCGTGCGCGCCGGGATAGAAGATGAAGATGCCGTCGGGCTTGGCCGCGGCGATCTTGGCGAGCTCGGCCGAGAAGTCGATCTGGTCGGGCCACTTGGTGAAGTCCTCGTTCACGATCGTGCCCTTGTAGGTGCGCCTGACGCCGGCCAGCATGTCCTTGCCGGCGGCGTAGTTGGGACCCACCAGATAGAGGCTCTTCACGCCCTTGGTGTTAAGGTACTCGCCCATCGCCATCGGCGTCTGGTCGTTGTTCCACGAGGTCGAGAAGAAGTTCTTGTTGCAGAGTTCGCCCGCGATCTGCGACGGCCCGGCGTTGGCCGAGATCAGGATGGTGTCGCCCTCGTCGGTCACGGTCTTGAGCGAGGCTAGCAGCACGTTCGACCAGATGTAGCCGGCGATGAAGTTCACCTTGTCCTGCAGCACGAGCTTCTCGGAGCGCGCCTTGCCGACGTCGGGCTTGAAGGTGTCGTCCTCGTAGATGATCTCGAACGGCTTGCCGCCCATCATGCCGCCGAGATGCTCCTTGGCGAGCTCGACCGAGCGGCGCATGTCCTCGCCGATGGCGGCCTGCGGGCCGGAGAAGGTGCTGACGAAGCCGACCTTGATCGGGCTTTGCGCCATCGCGGGCAGGCTGCCTATCCCCACGGTGGCGAGCGCCGCGATTGTTGCGGGTCCAAACAATTTGCTTTTCATGGGCCGAAACTCCCTGTTTCCCTTGGCGCTATAGAAGCCGAAAACCACGCCTGCAACAACGGCTTATTGCCCCTCGCACCCCATCCAGAGCGTTCGTCCCAAGACCGGGGCTTCGAGGGGGAGCGCCTCGAATCCGCGTGCTCGCCAGAAGCGGATCGCGCCTTTGTTGGCCCGATTGACGCCGACATGCATTGCCCGCATGCCATCGCCGCTGGCGGCCTGGCGCCAGGCATCGAGCAGCTTCGAACCGATCCCGCGCCGCTGCAGGCGAGGCAGGATATTCATATGCAGATGCGCGGGGAATTTCGCCGTGACTGCAGCCGGCGTCGGTGTCGGATGGTGGATCATGAAGGCCCGCCGCTGGTCCGCGGTCTGCGTCTTGGGCGGCACGTCGGAAGGATCCGAATATCGAGAGCGTAGCGCCGGCCACCAGTCCCGCTCCAGCCTATGCTCCCACGTCGCGGTGTCTGTCGTGCCGGCCACGAACCCGGCGATGCCGTCGCCGTCTTCGACAACCAGCGCCAGGGTCGGTTCGAGCAGCGCATAGGGCGCGATATAGATGTGCCCCATCAGGCACGGGTCGACGTAGAGGTGAGAGGCATCGCCGCCAGCGAGACCCGTCGCCAGGGAGATCGCATAGCAGGCGTCGATATCGGCCTTCGAATCGGCGAATGTCGATCGCGCGATCCATTACGACCTGAGCTTGAATCGCTGGATCTTGCCGGTCGCGGTCTTGGGCAGTTCGGGCATGTACTCGACCCAGCGCGGATATTTATAAGGCGCCAGGGTTTTCTTGCAGTGCGCCATCAGCTCGTCGGTGAGCGCCGCGCCCGCATCGGCCGCCTGCTTCAGGACGATGATCGCCTTGGGCTTGATCAGCCCCTGCTCGTCGGCATGGCCCACGACGGCGGCTTCCAGCACGGCGGGGTGGCCGACCAGGCAGTTCTCGATCTCGACCGGCGAGCACCAGATGCCGCCCACCTTCAGCATGTCGTCGCTGCGGCCCTCGTAGATGAAATACCCATCGGGATCCTCGCGATAAGTGTCGCCGGTGTTGAGCCAGCCGTTCACCATCGTCTCCGCCGTCTTCTCCGGCTTGTTCCAGTAAGAGGTGGCGGCCGACTCGGCCCTGATCCAGAGGCGCCCGCTCACTCCCTTGGCCACGGCGTCGCCATTCTCGTCGAGGATGCGGCAGTCGTAGCCCGGCACCGGCCGGCCGCTGGTGCCGGCGCGGAAATCGCCCAGCCGGTTGCCGATGAAGATGTGCAGCGCCTCAGTCGAGCCGATGCCGTCCAGGATCACCGTGCCGGTCTTTTCTTTCCAACGCCGGAACATGTCGGCCGGCAGCGCTTCGCCGGCCGAGACGCAGGCCCGCACTGAGGAGAGATCGCGCGGCTTGGCGTCCAGGGCGGCGAGCTGCGCGGCATAGAGCGTCGGCACGCCGTAATAGAGCGAGGGCTTGAAGCGATCGATATTGTCGAAGACCGTGTCCGGCGTCGGCCTGCGGTCGTCGAGCACGGCGGTGCCGCCGGTCCACAGCGGGAAGGTCATGCCGTTGCCCAGCCCGTAGGCGAAGAACAGTTTTGCCGCCGAGTAGCTGATGTCGCTTTCCGTGACGCCCAGCACGCGCACGCCATAGAGCTCGCTGGTCACCACCATGTCGCGCTGGGCATGGACCGCGCCCTTGGGCCGGCCGGTCGAGCCGGAGGAATAGAGCCAGAAGCAGTCGTCGGTGGCCGCGGCCATGCGCGGCTCCAGCTCGTCGGATGCCGCCGCCATTTTCGCCAGGAACGCATCGACCGTGAGCGCATCGGCAGGCGACTGCCTTAGCGCCGGCTCGATCTCGCCCGCGAATTCGCCGGAATAGACCACAAGCCGGCAGCCCGAATCCTCGATCATGTAGGCATAGTCGAGTGCACGCAGCAGCGTGTTGGGCGGCACCGGCACGATCCCGGCCTTGATGGCCCCCCAGAACAGATAGAAGAACGCCGGACAATCCTTCACCACCATCAGCAGCCGGTCGCCCGGTTTCAGCCCAAGACCGAGGAGCGCATTGCCGGTGCGGTTCACCCGCTCCGCCAGCTCGGCATAGGTGACCGTCTCCTGTGCCGTCCGGATCGCCGCCTTAGCGCCGCGGCCCTCGCCGACATGCCGGTCGATGAACGGCACCGCGACATTGAAGTGCGCCGGCAGCCAGACCTTGTGGTCGGACGAGAAGGAGATGCCGGAAGGAAGCGCCATGACGGGACCCGGAGTGGATTTACAAGGCCCTCCTGTAGCGCAAGCCGGCGCTCAAGGGGAGCGCGTCCCTACCAGGGTGGCTTTTCGCGGGAAGACGGCGGCCGCGGCGGCGGCGGCACTGAGGGCGCGCCGCCCGACCTGCGGATATCGACATAGTGGCGGTTGAGCTGGGTCGCGAGCACGATCGCCCGGCCCAGCATCGCCGCCGCGCCGACCATGGCCAGCAGCGCCGCGACATAGCGGATGACCTCCAGCTCAGGCGCTGCGCGGGCGCCCACTATTTCCACCGCGACCGCGGCAGCCACCAACACGGCGACCCAGAGCAGCACGAACCGGGCCCTGAACGACACCGCCACCATCGGGCGATAAAGGTCGTGCTCGACGCGCATCAGGGCGCCGCGCAGCCCGCCGGCGAGGAGGCCCGCCGCCAGGGCGAGCAGGAACGTCCAGCCCGGCTGGCGGGCGAGCACGATCTGGATCAGGGCGAGGCCCAGTGCCGCGCCGAGGCCGGGCGCCGGCGGTGCCAGCAGGCGCCATTGCGAGATGTAGCGCCGCCGTACCTCGCGCCAGGCAAGGTAGAGGCTGCCGCAGGCCAGGGCGGCCAGGATGATGTGCAGCAGGGCGAGCTTGGCGATCACGCTGCCGTCCTCTATTCCAATTCAGAGCCGCCAGAAAGATGACGAATCGTCGTAGGGCTCCTTGCGGCCGGGCGAAGTTGCTGGTTGCCGTCGAGATCCTCGACGATCGGCGCGAACACATCGGCCTCGAAGCGGCTGACCCCGGCAACCCGGGCCCGCCATTGCGGGCGATGGCTGAACGCAGTCGCGGAGCAATGCCGATCTTTATCGCGACAGCCGTTCAGTCGGCAGACTCATCTCCGCCATGAGGCCGTCCGTATTCCAATGGCATTGCAGCGATCCACCAAACGTGGTCTCGATTGTTTCCCGGATCAGACGAGTGCCGAAGCCTGCGGCTGAAGGCGTTCCCGCAACGAGCGGACCATGCCGCTCACGCCATGCGACTTGCAGCTTGGTGTCTTCTACATTCCAGCCGATCTCCACCACGCCGGTTTCCTTGGCAAGCGCACCGTACTTGGTCGCATTGGTGGCGAGTTCGTGGAAGACCAGGGCCATGCCATTGGCCGCGTGCTCGCCCAGCCGCATGACAGGACCCAGCAGGATAAAGCGAGGCGGCTGGCCCGGAAGAGACTGATGTGGTTGCAGGACTGCGCGCACAAGCGACTGCAGGTCCGACACTTGTGGAACATCTTCCAGATCGGTGAAGCTGCGCCGGATCAGGCCGTGTGCCGCAGCCAGGGCGCGGACACGCCCTGACAAGGCGGAGGCCAGGCCTTCGGCCGAACCCCCCTTTGCTCCACTGATCTGGATCATGCCGTCAAACAGACTGAAGACGTTCTTGAGGCGATGGCTCATTTCACGGGCGAGGACATGCTGCTCTGCAAGCGCATCGCGCAGACGCTGCTCGGTCTGGTGCATTTGCAGCGCTGTGCTGACGAAGGAGCCCAGTTCCGTGACGGCCTCGACATGACTCTTGTTGAAGTGGCCGACGTGCGCGGCGACATTCCAGAGAGTGCCGAGCTGTTCGCTGCCGCGGCGAAGCGGAATCAGCAGGACCTCGGGGACCACGATCTGCGCGTCGGATATCCAGTCGTAGTATCGCTCGGCATGCCGGCAAAGAACCGGACCGTCGGAATCCAGCGTGACACCGCACGGGCTGAAATCTCGCGGCGTCGTCGCTCCTTCGAAAGTAGCGAGCGAACCGCGCAGGAAAGCCCATCGGAAGAGCGGTGGCTCGGAGATGCTGATGCCGGCCGCGACACTGCCTGTCATCTGCATGGCCAGATCGACGAAGCTCGGGAGGACCTGGTCCGGGCCTTCGGCCATGCGGGCCGCCAGTTCCAGAATCGCTTGCTTGGTTTCCGTGGAATCCACCGCCGATGCGGGACGCTCGTCCAGCTCGTGGGTGATCACGACGTCCGCTAGCGTGACGGCGCTCAGTGTTGTCACGATACCTCCGGCTCCTCTGGCGAACATGAGGTTGTTTGGGCGAGGGCACAAGCGCATGCAGCGGGCGCGGCTGGCCGAGCAGGAGGGCGCTGCCGAGGTCGAGACGATGCATACCGCCCGGGAAAACCGCCAGCAGGGCGGCCCTGCGGCCGGTGCCGGTGGGCCATTGTGAGGGCTTCCGGCGCCGGATTGGCCGCACTTTCCGCCTCGCGCGCGGGCTTTTGACGTCGGCGTCAGGCAATTTGGGGGTGGGGGCCGGTTTGACGGCGGCCCCGGGAACCGTTACGGCCCCGTATACGTAGATAACCGGGGGTACGCGTCGCGTGCCGCCGCACTTAGCTCACGCTCTCTTACTAACTAGGATACAGAAAATGGCTTCAGGCACAGTCAAGTGGTTCAACGCCACCAAGGGTTTCGGCTTCATCCAGCCCGATGGCGGCGGCAAGGACGTGTTCGTCCACATCAGCGCCGTCGAGCGCGCGGGCCTGAATGGGCTCAATGAAGGCCAGAAGATCACCTATGAAGTCCAGCAGGACCGCGGCAAGGATGCCGCCGTTAACCTGAAGGCCTAGGCGCTTCCAGCTCCAGAATTTTCAAGGCCCGTCCCGGCTTTTGCCGGGGCGGGCTTTTCTTTGCCTGGGGTGACCCTCAACACCAGGCCGGCGGTGGCCGGCGGGACAAGGCCGGCGATGAACATCGCGAACAGCGCCGATTGCGCCATCGACGGGTTCTGACACCGGCGACGGAGATGACGAAGCCCAGCCCCGCGCTGTTCCGACGGCGGGCCAATGCCCTATGGTCGGGCCGGGGGAGAGGTCTGATGACCATCACGCGCTGGATGCCGGGGCTCGCCATGCTCCGCGACTACAAGCTTGCCTCGCTGCCGCACGATCTTGCGGCGGGGCTCACCCTCGGCGCCGTGATGGTGCCGGTGGGGCTGGCCTATGGCGAGCTGGCAGGGCTGCCGCTGGCGGGGCTCTACGGCAGCATGCTGCCGTTGCTGGCCTATGCGCTGTTCGGCAGCTCGCGCCAGCTCGTGGTCGGGCCCGACACGGCGATGGCGGCGATCGTGGCCGTCGCGGTGGCGCCGTTGGCGTTGGGCGATCCGACGCGGCTCGCGCTGCTGGCGGCGGGGCTCGGCGTGATGGTGGGCGTGCTCTGCCTGCTGGCGGGCGTGCTGCGGCTGGGGTTCGTCGCTGACTTCCTCTCCAAGCCAGTGATCGTGGGATTCATGCATGGCCTCGCCCTGGTGATCATCGGCGCACAGCTGCCCAAGGTGTTCGGGCTGAAGTCCGAGGGTGAGACGACGCTCGAGCAGTTCGTGAGCCTCGCGGCGCGGCTGGGCGACACCAATCTCGTGACCCTGGCGATCGGGGGTGCGAGCTTCGCGGTCATTCTTTTGTGCCGGCGCTTCGTGCCGCGCGTGCCGGGGGCAGTGTTGGCGCTGGTGGGCTCGGTGCTGGCCGTCGTCTGGCTCGGGCTCGACAAGCAGGGCGTGGCGGTCGTCGGGCGGATCCCTGCCGGCCTGCCCGGGCTCTCGCTGCCGGTGCCGACGCTGGCCGACTTCGAGAATCTTCTGCCGGTGGCGCTGGTGGCGGCGTTGCTCTCCTTCTCCGACACCATGATCACGGCGCGCGGCTTCGCGGCGCGCAACCGCTATCGCATCGACGGCAATCAGGAGCTTTTAGGCATCGGCATGGCCAACCTCGTCTCGGGGCTGAACCAGGGCCTGCCGATCAGCGCCAGCGACACGCGCACCGCAGTGGCCGAAGCGGCAGGTGGACGGACGCAGGTGACATGCGTGATCGCGGCGGCGGTCGTGGCTGGCGTCACCCTGTGGCTGGCAGGGCTCTTGTTCTACCTGCCGCAGGCCGCACTGGGCGGCATTCTGATCGCCTCGGCCTGGGGCCTTTGCGACTTCGCCGAGTTCGGCCGGCTGTGGCGCTTCCGCGGCATCAGCCTGGCGGGCGCGCTAGTGACGCTCCTCGGCGTGGTGACGCTGGGGGTGATGGAAGGCATCCTGGTCGGGGTGGTCTTCGCCCTGGTGCTGCTGTTGCGGGCGCTGGCGTTTCCGGTCGATGCCGTGCTCGGGCGCACGCCCGATGGCGGCTGGCACGATGTTGCGCACCGCAGCGATGCAGAGCCGGTGCCGGGCCTGCTAGTCTACCGATTCGCGGCGCCGCTGTTCTTCGCCAACTGCAACCAGTTCCGCGACCGCCTCGACGCGTTGATCGCTTCAGCGCCCGCAGCGGCGCCGGTGAAGGGCGTGGTGCTGGACGGCGGCGCCATCAACGACGTCGACCTGATGGGCTGCGAGACGCTGTCCGAGGTCTATGAGGCGTTGCAGGCCCGCGGTATTGGTTTTGCCGTCGGCAACCTGCGCGACCGGGTGAAGCGCGACATCGAGCGTGGGCTGGCGCTCGGCCCGGAAGGTGATGATATCACCTTCCCCGACGTGGCCGCGGCGGCCAGCCATTTGCGGGAATGACGGTCAATTGAACCGGACGTACTCGAAATCGCCCGGCTGGTTGTTGATGCCGCGCGCCGGCGGCGCGATCCAGTGCGCGAACTTGCCAGGCTGCGTGATCGCCGGTCCCATCAGCGAGGTGACGTAGGCGCGGTCCTCGTCGGTCGGCAGCCACTTTCCTTCGTGCGCCGTCCAGTCGGCTTCGGACAGCACCTTGCCGTCGGGCGAGATGCGCATCCCGGCGAAGGCGCCGATGCGGCGGTTGAAGGCGCGGTGCGGCAGCTTCATCTCGAAGTTGAAGCCGGCTCGCTCGATCGCCTTGTTCCAGCGCAGCACGCCCTTGGCGCAGTCTTCTATGTAGTCCTGGCGCAGCCGCTCGTTCAGCGCCTGCAGCGCCGGCACCGTCCTCTTCACGATGCGGCCATCCTCGGCCGTGTCGATCTCGTAAGCCGCGTTCGTCAGCAGATGGTCATCGTCGATGCGCGTCTCGAGGAAGCGCCCCTTCACGCCCATCGTGTAATAATTGGCGGCGTTGGTCGAAGCTTCCTGTCCGAACAGGTCGAGCGACACCGAGAAATGGAAGTTGAGGTACTTCTGCATGGTCGAGAGGTCGATCGCGCCCAGGCTGCGCACGTCGTCCGTCTTGTGCTCCTTCATCAGCTCGCAGGTGCGCTGGAGGATGCGGGTGATGCCGGTCTCGCCCACGAACATGTGGTGCGCCTCTTCGGTCAGCATGAAGCGGCAGGACCGCGCCAACGGATCGAAGCCCGACTCGGCCAGCGACGCGAGCTGGTACTTGCCGTCGCGGTCGGTGAAGTAGGTGAACATGAAGAAGGAGAGCCAGTCCGGCGTCGCCTCGTTGAAGGCGCCGAGGATACGCGGCTTGTCGGGATCGCCCGAGTGCCGCACCAGCATCTCCTCGGCCTCCTCGCGGCCGTCGCGGCCGAAATAGGCGTGCAGCAGGTAGACCATCGCCCAGAGGTGGCGGCCTTCCTCGACATTGATCTGGAAGAGGTTACGCAGGTCGTAGAGCGACGGCGCGGTCTTGCCGAGGAGCCGCTGCTGCTCGACGCTCGCGGGCTCGGTGTCGCCTTGCGTCACGATCAGGCGGCGCAAGGTCGAGCGCAACTCGCCCGGCACGTCCTGCCACACGGGCTTGCCCTTGTTGTCGCCATAGGCGATGACGCGGTCGGGGTCGCGGTCGGCCAGGAAGATGCCCCAGCGATATTCCGGCATCTTCACGTAGCCGAAGTTCGCCCAGCCATTGGAATCGGTCGAGATCGCGGTGCGCAGATAGACCTCGTAGGCCGAGGTGCCGTCGGGGCCCATGTCCTTCCACCAGTCGAGGAAGCGCGGCTGCCAGTTCTCCAGCGCGCGCTGGAGCCGGCGGTCGCTCGAGAGATCGACGTTGTTGGGAATGAGCTGGCTGTAGTCGATGGCCATGATTGCCTCCTATGCCCGCTTCCGGTCGTACTTCGATTGCTTGCCCGTGCCGTAGAGTTTTAGCGCGCCCTCGGGGCCGGTTGCGTTGGGCCGCTGAAAAATCCAATTCTGCCAGGCCGAGAGCCGCGCGAAGATCTTGGTCTCCATCGTCTCCGGCCCGGCGAAGCGCAGATTGGCCTCCATGCCGATCAGCCCGTCGGGCGAGAAGCCGGCGCGTTCTTCGACGGCCAGCCGGACCTCGTCTTCCCAATCGATATCGTCGGGCGTGAAGGTGACGAGGCCTGCCTCGTCGGCAGCCTCGGCGTCGAGCGCAATGCCGGTCTCTTCCTTCAGCCCGTCGACATGCCTGGGATCGGACAGGAAGCGCGTGGCGAGCCTCGTGAGGCCGTTGCCCATGGGGTAGGGGCCGAAATTCATCGCCGTGAGCCTAAGCGTCGCGGCCGGCAGGTTCGATCCTTCCACGATGCCGTCCAACATGTAGGAGCGGTCCGCGGCCAGCACGATTTCCAGCAAGGTGCCGGTGAAGCACGAGCCCGGCTCGACCAGCGCAATCAGGCTGCGCGAGCTCACGTCGAGGCGCTTCAGCGTGCGCTTCCAGTAGAGCACGATCTCCTGCACCAGCCAGTTCGACGCTTCCTTGGCGAGCAGCGCGTCGTAGGCCTCGACCATCGCCGCATCGCCCTGGCTCGTGAGCACCCAGGTGCCGATCTCGGTCTCGTTGAGGCGGAGATGCATCATGGCGTCGTCGAGATCGCGCGCCAGCGCCAGCGGCCAGAAGGCGGCGCCGGCAGCATGGATATCGGCCGGCGGTGACGTGGGGCCGTTGAGGCGCAGCTTTGCTGAGCGACCTTCGCGATCGATCTCGACGGTGAGATGGCCATAGCGGATCGTGTCGCCGTCGATCGCGCGCTCGACGGTGGGGAGTGTGATGCCCTTGGCACCCTTTGGCCGCACCGACTTGGCCGCCGTTTCCTCGGCGATCTTTCGGGTCTCGTCTGTGAGCTTGCTGGGCGGGATCAACCGGTCGACCAGCCGCCATTCCTGCGCGCGCTTGCCGCGCAATCCTTCGGCGGTGGTGCAGAAGAAATCGGCGTGGTCACGCCGCACCATGCGCTTGTCGACAAGCCGTGTCAGGCCACCGGTGCCGGGCAGCACGGCGAGCAGCGGCAGCTCGGGCAGCGACACCGCGCTCGACCCATCGTCGGCCAGCAGGATCTGCTCGCAGGCCAGCGCCAGCTCGTAGCCGCCGCCGGCGGCGATACCGTTGATCGAGCAGATGTAGGTCTGGCCGGAATGCTGGCTGGCATCTTCGATCGCAAGCCGCGTCTCGTTGGTGAACTTGCAGAAGTTCACCTTGTGGTCGTGCGTGCTGAGACCCAGCATGTTGATGTTGGCGCCGGAGCAGAAGACACGGTCGCGCTGCGAGCGGATCACCACCGCGCCGATCTCGGGATGCTCGAAGCGCAGGCGCTGCACGGCATCGGCCAGTTCGATATCGACACCGAGATCGTATGAATTGAGTTTGAGCTTGTAGCCGGGCTTGAGCCCGCCATCCTCGCTCACGTCCATGGTGAGATAGGCGACGCCATTCTCCAGCGCGAGCTTCCAGTGCCGGTAGCGCTCCGGCGCGGTACGGAAGTCGATGATGGCGGTTTCGGCCATGGTGTTTCCTATTTCAGTAATCCGGTACTGAAATACCTATTTACTTTCCCCACCGCAAGTTCATTCTGTCAATATCCATGGTCGCTGTCCGCCCTGCCCAAGCCTCTGATCTGTCAGCAATTTCCGCGCTGGACGCCCGCCTGACGGGTACCTCCAAGCCGGAATACTGGCCGGAAAGGCTGGCCCCAGGCCTCCATTTCCTGGTGGCCGAGACCGGCAAGGGCGCCTTCGCGGGCTTCATCGCGGGCGAAGTTCGGGCCTGGGAATTCGGCCAGCCGCCGGCCGGCTGGGTCTTCGCCATCCAGATCGATCCAAAACTTCGCCTCAAGGGCACCGGCAGCGCGCTGTTCGAGGCGCTGGTGGCGCGCTTCAAGGCTGAAGGCGTGACGCGTGTGCGCACCCTGGTCGATCGCAAGGATCATCTGATCCTCTCTTTCTTCCGCGCCCAAGGGATGGTCGCCGGGCCGTCGCTGCAACTCGATATGGAATTGCCGTGAAGCTGCAGACGGCGACGCGGCTCGGCCTCTACGCCACGCTCGAACTCGCGCGTGATCCGGCGCAGACCCTGTCGTCGGCCGATCTCGCCGAGCGCTTCGGCGTGTCGACGCATCATCTCGCCAAGGTCCTGCGCACGCTCTCGAACGCGGGCCTGGTGCAGGCCGAACGCGGCGCCTCGGGCGGCTACCGCTTCACTGGCAACCGCCGTCGCGTTACCCTGATGGATATCGTCGCCTTGTTCGAACCGGCGCCGGGCAACCGCGCCAAGGAGCCCGGAGAGGACACCGCCATCGGTGGGGCGCTGCAGCGCGTGCTTCAGGAAATCGACGAGATCGCCGAAGCGACGCTGCGCTCGGTCAGCCTGGAGACTATGCTGAAGCGTCCGACCGACCGGTAACCGCATGCTCGCACGCCTGGCCTGTCTTGCCGCCCTGCTGTTGCCCGCCGCCGCGCTTGCGCAGGCGACCGGCGGGGAGCCGAAGGCCTGCGTGCCGAACGGCGCACCGCCCACCCAGGAATACGAGCGCGAGAGCCAAACCAAGGAATGGCCGCAGGAAGCGCAGCGCTTCAGGGGTGACGTACCGAATGTGGCGCGCCAAGGCGACCGGCTCCGTCTGGCGATCGATGGCGGCAAGGTGGTCGAGCTGCAGGACTGTCCCTACGGCGACACCGCCTATCAGTATCTCTACGAAAGATTCGACGATCCCGGCCGCTCCTACGTCGTCCGCACGCCGGCCTACGAAGACTTTTCCTACACGCTGGTGATGAAGCGCACGGGCCGGCTGTTCAACGTCTATGGCGCGCCGGTCTGGGCGTCGGACAAGTCGAGGTTCCTCAGCGTTGCCTGCTCGCTCCTGCCGGAAAGAGGCACTCTCTCGATTCACAAGCCGTCAGACGACGGCCTCGCCGTCGAGGCGGAGATCGCCTTGCCTTGCGCGATGGAAAGTTGTTCGGCGCGCTGGGATTTCCATTCCTGGATCTCGGTCTCCTGCACGCCGCGCGACGAGACGGGCAAGAAGGGCACCGAGTTCGTCGTGCTGCGCGGCAACGACGGCAAGTGGAACAGGTTCGGGCGCTAGGCCTTGTTAGGTTTGGCCCCAGCCCTCGCGCGTCTGCGGCAGCTTCTTCTTGAGGAGCGCGCCCGCCACGACGTTGCGCAGCACTTCCGCCGTGCCGCCGCCGATGGTGAACATGCGGACGTCGCGCGCCATGCGCTCCAGTGGCAACTCGCGGCTGTAGCCCCGCGCGCCGAAGAACTGCAATGCCTCGTTCACGATCTGGATGGCGCTCTCTGACGTGAACACCTTGGCCTGGGCGGCCATCAGCATGTCGGGGAAGCCGCCTTCGCCGCTCCGCGCGGCGTTGTAGACCAGCGCCCGTGCCGCCGAGAGCTTGATCGACATGTCGGCTAGCTTCCACTGCAGGCCCTGGAACTCATTGATCGGACGGCCGAACTGGTGACGCTTCTCGGACCAGTCGAGTGCGAGCTGATAGGCACCCTCGGCGATGCCGAGCGCCACCGTGGCGGCACCGACGCGCTGGCTGTTGTAAGCGGTCATCAGGTCGGCGAAACCCTTCTTCAGGCCGCGCGGCGGGATCACCAGCGCCGAGGGCGGCACGTCCATGTCCTCGAAGTCGATCACCGCCTCGGGAATGCCGCGCAGCCCCATGGTCGGCTCGCGCTTGGTGATTTTTAACCCCTTGGTCTCATCGCGGATGGCGAGGAAGCCGCCAATGCCCTCGTAGTTGTTCTTCTCGTCGTAGACCTTGGCGAAGATCAGGTGCAGCCGTGAGACGCCGCCGCCGGTGATCCAGTGCTTGCGGCCGTTGATGACGTAGCGGTTGCCCTTCTTGTCGGCGCGCGTGGTCATGCCGTTGGCGTCGGAGCCGGCCTCGGGTTCGGTGATGCAGATGGCGGGCTTGTCGCCGGCCAGCACCATGTCGGCGCACATCTTCTTCTGCTCCTCGGAGCCGTAGGCCATTACCGCGCTGATCGCGCCCATGTTGGTCTCGACGGCAATGCGGCCGGTGACCGCGCAGGCCGCCGACAGTGCCTCGATCGCCAGCACGGCCTCGAGCCAGCCCTTGCCCTGGCCTCCGTACTGCGTGGGGATCGTCATGCCGATCAGCTTGGCGTCCTTCAACAGTTCGACATTGTCCCAGGGATATTGCTCGGTGCGGTCGACCTCGGCGGCTCGCTTGGTCACCGGCCCCGAGGCCAGTTCGCGGGCGCGGGCCTGCAGCTTCACCTGGTCGGGCGACAGTCCGGACGCGTTCATGAATGTTTTTCCTGGTTGTTGGGATCGATGCTGAAGACGGCGACCGCATCGCTGCGGCCGCGCACGACGACGCTGCCCAGTGCTGCGAACTTGAACTCGCCATTGCATGCCGTGCAGGTGCTTTCCGAAACCAGAATGCGCGTGCCGTGCTGCTTGTTCAACTCTTCAAGCCGCGATGCGAGGTTCACGGCGTCGCCGAGCAGGGTGAAGCTCATGCGCTGGCCGGCGCCGACCGAACCGCCGATCACGTTGCCCGTGCTGATGCCGATCCGGGTGGCGAAGGCCACGCCCTGGTCACCGAAGACGCGGCTGCCGACGGCGCGCTGGATATCGATTGCCGCGCGCACCGCGGCGGCCGCGTGGTCTTCGCAGGCGAGCGGCATGTTGAAACTCGCGAACAGGCCGTCGCCGATGAAGGTAT
Organism: Reyranella massiliensis 521; assembly: GCA_945860205.1. Classification (GTDB taxonomy): domain Bacteria; phylum Pseudomonadota; class Alphaproteobacteria; order Reyranellales; family Reyranellaceae; genus Reyranella; species Reyranella massiliensis_B. Next base: position 44,703 of record CAMARK010000006.1, read on the forward strand.
TGACCACGCCACCGTGGGCACGGATCGGTCCCAGCACCGTCTCGAGATATTCGTTGAGCGCCGTCACCAGCCGGTCGGGCGCCAGATATTCGGCGATGGTGGTGAAGCCCGCGATGTCGGTGAACAGGACCGTGGCCTCGCGCGTCTCTCCCGCCAGCACGCCCTGGCCCTCGCGGTGCAGGATGGTCGAGGCCACGCTCTGGTCGACGTAGCGGCCGAAGGTCTCGCGGATGCGTTCGCGCTCGCGCAGCCCCTCGACCATGTTGTTGAACTGGCCGGTGAGTTCGCCGACGTCGTCGTTGGAGGTCACGGGCACACGCACGCTGAGGTCGCCGGCGGCCACCTTCGTCATTGCGCTTGAGAGCGTGTGGAGGGGGCGCAGCAGCGATCGGCTGATGAAGTAGGCCGTGATGGCCACCCCTATCACGGCCGAGGCGATATCGATCAGGATCTCGGACTGCAGGCGCTCGGCTTCGTAGGAGAAGAGGTCGGCCAGAATGGCCGCCAGCGGGCCGATCGAAATCACCAGCAACCCGACGAGGAGTTTTATCGTGTAGCTGCCGAAGAATAGGCCGAGGTTCCGGCCGTAGTGTCTGAAGATGAAGGTGCAGAGGCTGGCGAGGTAGTCGCTGACGACGAAGTAGGTGTAGGTGAAATAGAAGATCGTGAGGACCACCAACCCGACGAAGAGGTCGCCGATTGTGGGTTTGGGGATACCGGCCGATTCGTCGACCCACCAAGGCACCGAAAATCTGAAGGCCCAGACGGCTAGAGCCAGAATTGCCGTCGTTTGCGCCGTCAGCAGCGGCAGCTGGGTGAGGCGGCGCTGGATGTCCTCGAACGGGATGGTGCCGTCGAGATAACGCCGGACCGGCTCGAACAGCTGGCGGACGACCAGCCAATTGACGCCGAGCAGGAGCAGCAGGCTGATGCCGACCTGTCGCCAAGCGCTGGCCCAGGCACCCGAAGTCGCCATGAAGATCACGGTGATGGCGAAGTCGAAGAAGAAGACCGACGTTGCCATCCAGAGATAGCGCCGGCGAATCGCGGCGATCTCGGCAGATATCGCGGGGACAGGAACGTTCATGCCCGCCGGTATATACCCGGCGGGCCGAGCGTTCGAAACGCCGAAGAGTGCTAGGCCGTCAGTTCGCGCGCCGTGATGCGGTACTTGAACTGGTCCGGGTCGAGTGAATCGAGGAACCCGGCTTTGTTCTCGGCCTGCGGGTACGTCAGGAACGGGATCGCCGGCTCGTTCGAGCCGGGCAGCTTGAGGTCGTGCGCGACGTTGAAGGCGACCCAGTTGCCTTCCCACGAACCGAACAGCGCCCGGCGCACCACCACGACCTTGGGATCGGTCATCGCGAGGTTGGCCGGCGGCTCCTCGAGCACGACCTTGCGCACGTCGGCGGGATCGACCGGCGTCCAGCCGCTGCCCACGAGCCAGACCTCGGCGCGGCAATGCTGCGCCTTGCTGACGACTTCGGAGCCCGCGCCCAGCGCCTTGAACCCGAACTCAGACGGCGCGACGCGGAGGCCGTAGACGTCGCGCGCCGGCAGGCCGACCGAGCGCGCCAGGCCGACGAACAACGCATTGAGGTCGGCACATTTGCCGCTGAGGTTGCCGGTCCTGATCATCGTGGTGATGTCGCCGACACCGCAGCCCAGCGTCTTGGGATTGCGGAAGGTGTTCTCGACCACCCAGTCGTAGATTGCGCGGGCCTTGGCGGTATCGTCGCGCTTGCCGCGCACGATGCCTTCGGCGGTTTCCTTGACCAGGCCGTCGGTCGGCAACAGGTCGGTGGCGGCAAGGTTGAGCTTGCGCTCGGCGTCACTGAGCGGTGCTGCCGTCCCTTTGCCGGGGGTAACGGCGCGATTTTGCGTCTGCACCTGCGCCGTGACTTCGATCACCGGCGAGAGCTGGTCGCTCGCCCATTCGACGCGCAGCATCTCGGCGCCGTACTTGGGATCGCGCACCCGCTCGGTCACGCGCGCGTCGCCCTTCCAGGTGACATTGCCCGGCCGCTGCCAGTCGGCGGCCTCGAAGGTCGGCAGCGGGATCCAGGCCTTGTTGGCGCCGGCCGTCGGCTCGACCTGCATGGTCAACACGAAGCTTCGCCAGCCCTTGGGCACGGGCGCGAAGGTGGCCTGGGCCGACGCCAGGCGCGGCGAGAGACCGATGGCGCCGGCGGCGATGCCGGCTTTGAACATGTCGCGACGATTGATCATTTCTTGTCCTCCCCATGGCGATGCGTGCCGGGGAGGGTGCGCGTTCCCGTCGTCGGGAAGGCCGCAAATCATCCCGGATCAAATCCGCGCCGCACGCGGCAGCGGTCTGTACCGGATGTGCCTAGAATTGCAGGGTGGTGGTGCAGCCGTCAACCGGCCGTGCTAGGTCGGCCGGCATGACGCTACCGCTGGCCGACCTCAACCGAATGACCCTCCCGGCCTTTTCCGGCGCGGTCGGCGAGACCTTCGAACTGGCGCCCTGGGTGGCCGAAGCGGCCTGGGCGAAGCGCCCTTTTGCCAGCGTAAAGGCGCTGCACGAGGCGATGATGGGCGCGGTGCGGTCGGCGCCTCGCGAACGACAGCTCGAGTTCCTGCGCGGCCATCCCGACCTCGCCGGCAAGGCCGCCCGCGCCGGCGCGATCACCGATGACTCGAAGAGCGAACAGTCGAGCGTCGGCCTCGATTCGCTGGGCGAGGACGACTTCGCGCGCTTCCATCGCCTGAACGATGCCTACCGGGCGAAGTTCGGCTTTCCATTTATCGTCTGTGTGCGCCGCCACACGCGCGATTCGATCCTGACGCAGTTCGAACGCCGTCTCGGCCACGACGACGCCACGGAGTTCGCCGCCGCGCTGATGGAAGTCTTCTACATCACGCGCCTGCGCATCGCGGCCAAGGTGACGGGCGAGGGCATGCCGCGGGTGAGCGGCCGCCTCAGCACCCATGTGCTCGACACGCATGCCGGCCGGCCGGCGGTGGGCGTCTTGGTCGAGCTCTACGAATTCGCCGGCGAAGCCGCGCATTGCATCGCCACCGCGGTCACCAATGCCGATGGCCGCACCGACTGGCCTTTGATTGGCGGCCGGCCGTTGCCGATCGGGCGCTACGAATTGCGCTTCGCCGTCGGTAACCATTTCCGCAGCAGGGGCATCGAGCAGGGCGATCCGCCATTCCTCGACATCGTACCTTTGCGCTTTTCTATTGCCGAGCCGGAAGGGCATTATCACGTGCCGTTGCTCTGCACGCCCTGGAGCTATTCGACCTATCGCGGCAGTTGAGGGAGGGAAGTTCGATGGTGCTGTCGGTTTCCGGCCGCCGCCGTTTTTGTCTTGGAGCGCTTGCCGGCGGCGTGCTGGCGGCTGTGCTATCGCCTTGGGGGATGGCTCTGGCCCAGCCGGCGCCGGTCAAGGCCACCCTGACATTGGCCGAGGTCAACCGCATGGACGAGGCCGCTTTCGTGGCGGCCTTCGGCGATACCTATGAATTGTCGCCGTGGGTGGCGAAAGCGGCCTTCACCAAGCGGCCATTCCTGACCGTGACTGCGCTCCATCAGGCCCTGGCCGACGCTTTCCGGACGGCGCCGCGCGAACAGCAGCTGGCCTTCTTCCACAAGCTTTCGGACATCGGCGACAGGACCGTGAAGGCGGAGAACATCACGGCGGCGTCGAAGCTCGAGCAGTCGGTCTCGGGCGTCGACTCGCTGACCGAGGCCGATCACGAACGGCTGAAGAAGCTGAACAAGGCCTATCGCGACAAGTTCAACATGTCCTTCACGATCGCCAACCGCCGCAATACCAAGGACACGATCTTCACGCAGTTCGAGCGTAGGCTCGGCAACGACCTTGCAACCGAACTTGCCAGCGCGATCCAGGAAGAATTCTTCGTCACGCGCCTGCGCATCGCCGAGCAGGTGTCGGGTGAGGGAGTGCCGCGGGTCTATGGTGATCTCACCGTGCATGCCCTCAACAGCGTCGTCGGCCAGCCGGCAAACGGCATGGTCATCGAGTTGTTCGAGATGTCGGGCGAGAAGGGCCGCAAGGTCGCGCAGGCCACGTCCAACGTCGACGGCCGGGCCGATGTCCTCGTCGGACGGCCGTTGCCGATCGGTCGCTACGAATTGCGTTTTGCGGTGGCTGACTATTTCCGCAAGCAGGGCTCAACGCTCGGCAATCCGCCCTTCCTCGACATCGTACCGGTCCGCCTTTACTTCGAGAACCCCGAAGGCAGCTACCATGTACCGATGGTTTGCTCACCCTGGAGTTATGCGGTGTACCGGTGAACGGCATCATCGTCCCGGGCCGCCGCGGTCTCTGGCGCGTCATCGTCGCGTGCGCGGCGGTCGTTGCTGTATCGTTGTCGAGCGGCGAGAGCCATGCCCAAGCAGCGCCTCGCGTCAACGGCGACATCAATACCCACGTACTGGACGCGGTCAGCGGCCAGCCCGCTGCCGGCATGGCGGTCGAGCTGTTCGCAGTCGAAGGCGAGACCTTGCGCAGGATCTCGCAGGAAACGATCAACGCCGAGGGCCGTGCCGACCTGTGGCTCGGCCGGCCACTCGCCGTCGGGCGTTACGAGCTGCGCTTCCAGGTTGCCGACTATTTTCGCAAGCAGGGTGTCCGGACCGGTGATCCGGCGTATCTCGATTACGTGCCGGTTCGCTTCTCGGTCGACACGCCGAACGGGCACTATCAGGTGCCTTTCATTTGCACGCCTTGGTCTTATTCAACCTATCGCGGAAGCTGAGTAGACGGAGAAAGCCATGACCTACAGCGATGTCTCTCTGATGATCGATGGCGCCTGGACGAAAGGCGCCAACGGACGAACCATCCCCGTCATCAATCCGGCGACCGAGGAAGTGATCGGCCACGTGGCGCACGCGGAGAAGGCCGACCTCGACCGTGCGCTCGCCGCCGCCGACAAGGGCTTCAAGATCTGGAAGAAGGTCTCGGCCTACGAGCGCTACAAGATCATGCGCAAGGCCGCCGACCTGATGCGCCAGCGCCTCGACGAGATTTGCGCGATCATGACCATGGAACAGGGCAAGCCGCTCTACGAGGCCAAGGTCGAGACCAGCCTTGCCGCCGACATCATCGACTGGATGGCCGAGGAAGGCCGCCGCACCTATGGCCGCATCGTGCCGGCGCGCGCCGAGAACATCTATCAGCTCGTCACGAAGGAGCCGGTCGGCCCTGTTGCCGCCTTCACGCCGTGGAATTTCCCGATCAACCAGGTGGTGCGCAAGGCGTCGGCCGCGTTGGCCACGGGTTGCTCGATCATCATCAAGGGACCGGAAGACACGCCCGGCTCCTGCGCCCAGCTCATAAAAGCCTTCGTCGATGCCGGCGTGCCGGCGGGCGTGATCCAGCTCGTCTACGGTGTGCCGTCGGAGATTAGCGCGTATCTGATCCCGCATCCGATCATCAAGAAGGTGACGTTCACGGGCTCGACGCCGGTCGGCAAGCAGCTCGCCGCCCTTGCCGGTGCGCACATGAAGCGCGTCACCATGGAACTGGGCGGCCATGCGCCGGCCATCGTGTTCGAGGACGCCGATCTCGAGCAGGCCGTGAACGTGCTGGGTGCCAACAAGTTCAGGAACGCGGGCCAGGTCTGCGTCGCACCTACGCGCTTCCTGGTGCACGAGAAGGTCTATCCCGAGTTCGTCGAGCGCTTTACTGCCTACGCCAAGAACATGAAGGTGGGCAACGGCCTCGACGCCGACACCAAGATGGGCCCGCTGGTGGCTGAGCGCCGGCTCCATGCGATGGACACGTTCGTGTCCGACGCGATCTCGAAGGGCGCCAAGATCCATACGGGTGGCCAGAGGAAGGGCAACAAGGGCTATTTCTACGAGCCCACCGTCATGACCGACGTGCCGCTCAGCGCCAAGATCATGAACGACGAGCCGTTCGGCCCTCTGGCGCCAATCACGCCGTTCAAGGACTTCGACAGCGTGATGAAGGAAGCGAACCGCCTCGACTGGGGCCTCGCCGCCTACGCCTACACCAAGAACACCAAGACGATGGCCCAGGTTGGTGCGGCGTTCGAAAGCGGCATGGTGTCGATCAATCACCACGGCCTCGCCCTGCCGGAAGTGCCGTTCGGTGGCATGAAGGACTCGGGCTACGGCTCGGAAGGTGGTCTCGAGGCGCTGGAGGCCTATCTCAACACCAAGTTCATCAGCCAGCTCGGTATGTAACGGGTACGGCCCTCCGCCGCGATGCGGAGGAGGGCTGTCCTTCCTGCGAAACTTGTCGCCTCTCGGAACGAGGGGCCATCGGCTTCTCGCCTTTTTCCTGTGCGGACCTATACACGGTGCCGTGTTCAAGGAGAGCAAGACGATGAAGCGCAGAAATGTCCTGGCCATTCTCGGCAGCGTGCCGGCTGCAGCGGCCTTCAGTGCCCCGATACGCGCGCAGGAGGCCTATCCCGCCAGGGCGGTGAAAATCCTCGTGCCGTTCGGGCCGGGCGGTTCGACCGACATCATCTCGCGACTGGTCGGCAAGCAGCTCGAGACCGTGACCGGCAAGCCGTTCGTGGTCGAGAACAAGCCGGGCGCCACCGGCATGATCGGCACGACCCAGGTCAAGAACGCTGCCCCCGACGGCTATACGCTGCTGCTCGGTTCGACCAGCACGCTCGCGGCCAACCCCAGCCTCTACAAGCAGATGACCTACGACCCCTCCGATTTCACGACGGTCGCGGTCAACGGCGCCGTCGGCAACTTCATGCTGGTGAACAAGGACGGTCCCTACAAGACGGTCAAGGAGTTCGTGGCCTTCGCGAAGGCGAGCAAGGAGCCGCTGTTCTCGGGTTACGGCAACGCCTCCTCGCGCGTGCCGTCGGCGCTGTTCGAGGTGACGAGCGGCGTCAAGTTCGAGGAGGTCGCCTATCGCGACGCCGTGGCCTCCATCCAGGATCTCGCCGCCGGCCGCGTCCACGCCGTCTTCCCCGATCAGGTTGTGGGCGAGAGCTATGTCCGCTCCGGCTTCGTGCGCGCGCTGGCCGTCACCTCGGCCGAGCGCTCGGCGCTGTTCCCCGACGTCGAGGCCATCGCCGAGACCTATCCCGGCTTCAACATCATCGCCTTCTCGTGCTTCTCGGTGCGCAAGGAAACGCCGGTTGAGATCAAGCAGCGCCTCAATCGCCTGGTGATGGACGCGCTGTACGAGCCCACGGTGCTGGAGCGGGTGAAGCAGCTCGGCTTCTTGCCGCCGCCCCGCGACTGGGACATCGCCAAGTGCGATGCATTCGTTGTGCGAGAGCGGGAGGATTGGACCAAATACATCAAGCTCGCCAAGATCGAGGCGCAATGAACGGCTGAGGCTGGTCTTTCGCGCGACTGTTAAGCGTTTGTGACGGCCGATGGTCTACCCTTCAGGGAGCAATGCGGTAAGCTCACAGCCGCATGATGGGGATGGCAAGGCGTTCGGTACTCGGGGGGCTGCTGGCGGCGGGCGCGGGAGCCGGCGCACGCGCGGACGAATGGCCGGCGCGGTCGGTGACTTGGTTCGTGCCGTTCCCGGCCGGCGGCGGCTCTGACATGTTCGCCCGGCCGATCGCCGCTCGCGCCACCGACCGGCTCGGCCAGACGATGGTGATCGACAACAGGAGCGGCGCCGGCGGCACGCTGGGCACGGCCATCGCGGCCCGCGCGCCGGCCGACGGCTACTCCCTGCTGGTCGGCGACACCGGCCTCACCTACGCGCCCACGATCTATTCGAAGGCGGGATTCGATTTCGGCCGCGACTTCGCCCCCATCAGCGCGTTCGGCCGCGTGCCGTATGTGCTGGTGATCAATCCGGCCCGCCTCGATGTTCCGACCCTCGCGGCGTTCCTCGAGGCTGCAAGGAAGAAGCCCGGCGAGATCGACATCGGATCGGCTGGCCTCGGGACCGTGACGCATCTCGCCATCGGCCTGTTCGAGGGGCGTGCGGGCGTGCGGCTCAATCATGTGCCATATCGCGGCGGTGCGCCGATGCTGCAGGACCTGCTGGCCGGGCAGATCGCCGCCGCCTTTGTCCTGGTGAGCGCCGTCGCGGGTTACGTGAAGTCTGGCAAGCTGCGCGCGCTGGCGGTGGCCAGCCGCCGTCGCGAGGCGTTGATCCCCGAGGTCCCTACGGCACACGAGGCGGGTCTTGCCGATTTCCGCATGACCACCTGGTTCGGCCTGTTTGCGCCGGCGCGTACGCCGGCCGCGATCCTCGACCGGCTGCATGGCGCTGTGCAGGAAGCGATCGTCGATGAAGGCGTGAAGCGCCTGTGGCGGGAGCAGGGCGCCAAGGTCGAACCCGAGAGTCGCGCCGACTTCGCCCGCTTCGTCGCGCGCGACACCGAGCGCTGGAGCCGCATCGCCAAGGCCGCCAATGTGCAGATGGAGTAGCCGATGAAAACCCCTCGGAATATCCCTCGCCGGGCCGCCTTGGGTGGCCTGCTCGCGGCAAGTGCCGCCGCGCCGTTGCTCGCCGCCGACTGGCGGCCGACGCGGTCGATGAATTGGATCGTGCCGTTTCCGCCCGGCGGGTCGAACGACACGTTTGCGCGCCCCGTGGCGGCCTATGTCGGGCAACGGTTCAGCCAACCCATCGTGGTCGAGAACCGGGGCGGCGCCGGGGGCACGCTGGGCGGCTCGATCGTGTCGAGGGCGCGGCCCGACGGCTGCACCTTGCTGGTCGGCAACACCAGCCTCACCTTCGCGCCGGTCGTCTATGCCGAGTCGGGTTTCGATCTGCTGCGCGATTTCTCGCCGGTTTGCGCCATCGCAAGCGTTCCAGTCGGCCTGGTCGTCAATCCCGCCAAGCTCGACGTCAAGGATCTGGCGGGTTTTCTGGCGGCGGCGCGCAAGTCCCCTGAGGTCATCAACGTCGGCTCTTCGGGACTGGGAACGATGGCGCATCTCGCGATCGAGCTCCTGCAGCGGCGCACCGGCATCAAGCTCACCCATGTGCCCTACCGAGGCGGCGGCCCCGCGCTGCAGGATCTGCTCTCGGGCCAGCTCGACGCCACCTTCCAGCCGTTCAGCACCGTGTCGGCCTACGTGCAGTCCGGCCGGCTGCGGGCATTGGCGATCGCCACCCGCCGACGGGAACCGCTGCTGCCCAACGTGCCGACCTTCGCCGAAGCCGGCGTGCCGGATTTCAACGTCAGCACCTGGTACGGCCTGTTCGCGCCCAAGGCCACGCCGGATGAGCCGCTCGATGCGCTGCATGCCGCCGTCCAGGCAGCGCTGGGCGAGGGCGACGTCAAGCGCATCTGGCAGGAGCAGGGCGCGCGAGTCGACCTCGAGAGCCGCAAGGCCTTCGCCGAGTTCGTGGCGCGCGAAGTCGAACGCTGGACCGCCGTCGCGACGACGACCGGTCTTCCGATGGAGTAGGGGCGGCTAGGTCTCGGCGCCGCCGTTGACCTGGATCATCTGGCCGTTGATATAGGCGCCATTCTCGGAGATCAGCAGCCGCGCCGTGGCCGCGACCTCGACGGGCGTTCCCATGCGGCCGAGCGGCACCTTGGCCACCGTCTGCTGGCGGTGATGCGACGAGGCATCGTCTCCCTCGACGTCGGCGGCGATGGGGCCGGGCGAGATGGCGTTGGTCGTCACGCCCTTGGGTCCAAACTCCTTGGCCAGCGACTTGGTGAGACCCCACACGCCGTGCTTGGCGACCGATACCGGCGCTCGACCGGCGTAGCCGTGGATGGCGTTCATGCCGGTGAAGTTGACGATGCGGCCCCAGCCCTTCTTCAGCATGCCCGGCAGGCACGCACGCGAGAGCCAGACGGCGGCGTTCATGTCGACGTCGATTACGCGCTGCCACTCGGCATCGGTCATCTCGAGGAACGGCTTGCCCGGGCGAAGGGCGGCGTTGTTCACCAGAACGTCGACGGCGCCGAAGGCCTTGATCGCTTCGGCGGCAATGCGCCTGCATTCGTCGGGCTTGCCGACATCGCCCATGACGACGAGCGTCTTCACGCCGAACGACGCTGCTTCCTTGGCGACGCTTTCGCAGGCGGCGCGATCGCTCGAGCCGTTGATCGCGACGTTGAAGCCGTCTTCCGCCAGGCCCAGCACACAGGCACGGCCGATGTTCTTGCCGGCTCCCGTGACGAGTGCGGCCTTGCCGTTGGCTGCCATCAGACGACACCGCCGGCGCGCAGTTCCTTGATCTTCTTCAGGCTCATGCCCAGGCTCTTGAGCACCGCGTTGGTGTGCTGGCCGAGATCGGGCGTGGGCTTCAGCCTCTTGGGCTGTGGCGACCCCGTGAGGTTGATCGGATTGCCGACCACCTTGATCTCGCCGAGCTTGGGATGTTTTACGCCGCGTGCGATGCCGAGATGCTTTACCTGCGGCTCGGCGAAGGTCATGTCGATCGAGTTGATCGGTCCGCACGGCACGCCCGCCTTGTTGAGCGCCGCGATCCAGTGCGCCGCCGTGTTGGTCCGCGTGACCTCGCTGATGCGCTCGTTCAGCACCTTGCGGTTCTCCGAGCGCGCCGCCGGCGTCGCGTGCTCGGGATGGTCGAGCAACTGGCTGCCGCCCATTGCCTGTGCGAAGCGCTTCCACATGCTCTGTCCGGCGGCGGCGATGTTGATGTAGCCGTCGCTGGTCGCGAACACGCCGGTCGGGATCGAGGTCGGATGGTCGTTGCCCGCCTGCTTGGGCACCTCGCCCTTCATCAGCCAGCGTGCGGCCTGGAAGTCGAGCATGAAGATCTGCGCTTCGATCAGCGAGGTGTGGACCCACTGGCCCTTCTTGGTGCGTTCGCGATTGTAGAGGGCGAGCGTGATCGCCTGGGCCAACAGAAGACCCGCCGTGAGATCGCAAATGGGAATGCCGACGCGCATCGGCCCGCGGCCGGGCTCGCCGGTGATCGACATCAGCCCGCCCATGCCCTGCGCGATCTGGTCGACACCGGGCCGCGCCGCATCGGGGCCGTCCTGGCCGAAGCCCGCGATCGAGCCGTAGATGATCTTCGGGTTCACCTTCTTGACCGATTTGTAGTCGACCTTGAGACGGTACTTCACGTCGGAGCGATAGTTCTCGACGATCACGTCGGCCTTCTTCGCGAGCTTCATGAAGATCGCGTGGCCTTCCTTGCTCTTGAGGTTGAGCGTGATCGCCTGCTTGTTGCGATGCAGGTTCTGGAAGTCGAAACCGTGGCGCGCGCCGCCCATCGAATCGGTCGTCGTGCCGGGTTCGGGCGGCTGTTCGATCTTGATCACCTGTGCGCCCCAATCGGCGAGCTGGCGCACCGCGGTCGGGCCGGCGCGATGGGCGGTGAGGTCGAGGACCTTGATATGGGAGAGGGGAAGCTTGGCCATGGTGTGCGTTCCTTTAGCTTGTCATCCCGACCGTAGCGAAGCGGCGTGGAGGAATCTTTTTTTGAGACATGAAAGGCCCCTTGGCTTCGCTCGGGGCGCCGGCACTTATTTCCCTTTGAAGACGGGCCGGCGCTTTTCCATGAAGGCGCGGCGGCCTTCCTTGAAGTCGTCGCTGTCGAAGCAGGCCTCGGCCATCTTCTCGAGCTTCGCGTGATTCTGCTTGGATTCGGGCTTGGCGATCTCGCGGGCCGCGGCCTTGGCGAGCGCAATGGTGAGCGGGGCGTTCTGGGCGATGGCGCCGGTGATGCCGTCGACCAGGACGTCGAGCTCGGCGTCGGTCGCGACACCGTGCACCAGGCCCATGTCGTAGGCTTCCTTCGACGAATACTGCTTGGCGGTGAACAGGAACTCCAAGGCGCGCGGCAGGCCCACGATGCGCGAAAAGCGTTCGATGCGCAGGAAACCGTAGCCGAGCCCGAGCTTGGCCGCCGGCACGCCGAAGCGGGCACCCTCGTTGCAGTAGCGGAGGTCACAGCAGGCCGCGAGGTTCATGCCGCCGCCGATGCAGTAGCCGGTGATCTTGGCGATGGTGGGCTTGGAGAAATTGTAGAGCGACTCGTAGCCTTCCTTGGAGATGGCGTCGTAGCGGACCTGGGCCTCGGCGTTGGCGCGCTCGCTCTCGAACTTCGAGATGTCGGCGCCGGAGACGAAGGCCTTGCCGCCGGCACCGCTCACCACCAGGCAGCGGATCTCGGGGTCGGCATCGAAATCCTTCAGGATCCCCACGAAGCTGTCCCACATGTCGAGGGACACGGCATTGAGCTTGGCCGGGTTGTTGAAGACGAGATGTCCGACCGCGCCGTCGCGCCGTCCGAAGAGCTTCTGTTCCTGCATGCCGCCTGATCCTCCGATGGGGCCGGGAATATAGCGCGCGTCGGCTGATTTGAATAAGGTAAGCGCGTCAGGGAGGAAACGTGGCCTCGGTAGAACTGAAAGGCCTTACAAAGCACTATGGATCTGCCGTAGCGGTCGACGACGTGTCGCTGCGCGTGGAGCATGGCCAGCTCGTCTGCCTTCTGGGGCCGTCGGGCTGCGGCAAGACCACGACGCTGCGGCTGATCGCGGGCTTCATCGAGCCCTCGGCAGGCGAAATCATGGTCGGCGACAAGAAGCTGTCCTCGCCGGCGCGCACCGTGCCGCCGGAAGGCCGCAACATGTCGATGATCTTCCAGAGCTATGCGCTGTGGCCGCATATGACGGTGGCCGAGAACGTTTCCTACGGCCTCAGGATCCGCAAGCTCGACAAGCCCACGATCGACGCCAAGCTGAAGGCGATCCTCACCACCGCCCGGCTGGAAGCGCTGGCCGGGCGCTATCCCGGCGAGCTGTCGGGCGGCCAGCAGCAGCGCGTGTCGCTGGCCCGCGCGCTGGTGGTCGAGCCCGAGACGCTGCTGCTCGATGAGCCGCTCTCCAACCTCGACGCCAACCTCCGCGAGGAGATGCGCTTCGAGATCCGCCGCCTGCACGATCGCTACCGCTACACCACGGTCTATGTCACCCACGACCAGTCCGAGGCCATGACCACCGCCGACCTGATCGCGGTGATGAACCACGGCAAGGTCGAGCAACTCGGCACGCCCGAGGAGATTTATAGCCGCCCGCGGTCGGAGTTCGTCGCCCGCTTCATCGGCGGCGCCAACATTTTGCGCGGCACCGCGCTGGATGCGAACCGCATTTCTATCGGTGGCACGCCGGTGCGGACCACGGGACGCACCCTGCAGACGGCCAAGCCGGTGGCGGTGTCGGTGCGCCAGCACGAGATCGGCATCGCCCTGGAAGCGCCTGGATCGGAGACGGAAAACCACCTGCGCGCCGTCGTGGCGCGCCAGGTCTTCCTGGGCTCGGCGCGCGACTATACCGTCCAGCTCGACGACAAGACCGAACTGCGCGTGACAGCGCCGCCCGGCAACAACATCGCGCCGGGCCAGGCTGTGTGGCTGCATCTGCCGGCGGAGAAATGCCGGGCATTGGCGGAGGACTAGCGCATGACCAGGAAGCTGACGCGGCGCCATGTGATCGCCGCCTCTACGGCCGCAGCCGCGGGATCGTTCGTGACGCCGGTGCGTGGTGCGCCGCCTGAAGCGCAGAAGATCACACCGGCGTTGATCGAGGGAGCCAAGAAAGAGGGCAAGCTCGCCTGGTATACGTCGGTCGACCTGCCGGTGGCGGAGAAGATCGCCAAGGCCTTCGAAGCTGCTTATCCCGGCATTTCCGTAAAGGTCGAGCGCTCCGGCGCGGAGCGCATCTTCCAGCGCATCGGCCAGGAGTATCAAAGCAAGATCTACAATTGCGACGTCGTGAACAGCTCCGACGCCGCCCACCTGATCGTCTGGAAGCGCGCCAGCATGCTGGCGCCGTTCGTGCCCGAGGACGTGGCCCAGCACTTTCCCGCCGCCCACAAGGACCCCGACGGCATGTACGCCTCGTGGCGCATAACCTTGTCGCCGGTTGCCTACAGCACCAAGCTGGTGAAGCCGGAGGAGGCGCCCAAGGGCTTTATCGACCTGCTCGATCCCCGATGGATGGGCAAGATCGTGAAAGCGCATCCCGGCTACTCCGGCACCATCATGACCGCGACGCAGCAGCTCAGCCGCGATCTCGGCTGGGAGTATTTCGAGAAGCTCGCTAAGCAGAAGGTCATGCAGGTCCAGTCGGCCAGCGATCCACCGAAGAAGCTGGCGCTGGGCGAACGCAGCGTGATGGCCGATGGCACCGAATATGTCGTCTCGGAACTGAAGTCGCGCGGCGAGTCGATCGAGGTTGTCTATGCCATCGAAGGCACGCCGCTGGTGACTGGCCCGTCCGCGATCATGGCACGGTCGGCCAACCCCAACGCGTCGCGCCTGTTCACCGCCTGGTCGATGACCGCCGCGGCACAGCAGATGAACGTCGATGTCGGAGCACTTCGTTCGGCCCATGCGCTGGTGACGGAGCGGCCGGGCCGGCCGAAACTCGCCGACATCAAGACGTTGCGCGAGGACGCCGCCGCCGTGGCCGACCAGGCCGATGCGATCAAGACCCGCTACACCCAGATCTTCAAGGTCTAGACCATGCGCCGCAGAACGCTTCTCGCTTCCGCCGCTCTCGTACCGTTCGGCGCCCGTGTCGTGTCGGCGGCCCCGCCGCCCGAACAGATCACCCCGGCGCTGATCGAGGCCGCCAAGAAGGAAGGCAAGGTCAGCTACTACACGGCGATGGATCTTTCCGTTGCCGAACCGACGGCCCGGGCCTTCGAGGCCAAGTATCCCGGCATCAAGGTCGCGGTCGAGCGCACCGGCAGCGAGCGGCTGTTCAACCGCATCGCCCAGGAGGCGTCGAGCAAGATCTACAAGGTCGACGTCGCCAACAGCGCCGACGCTGCTCATTTCCTGCCGTGGAAGCGGCAGGGCTGGCTGCAACCGTTCCTCACCGTCGAGATGGCCGAGAACATCCCGGCCGAGCAGCGCGACCCCGACGGCACCTACGTCAACCAGCGCACGCACTTGAGCGCGATCGCCTACAACACCAGCCTGGTGAAGCCCGAGGACGCGCCCAAGGGCTTCGTCGACCTTCTCGACCCCAAGTACGCCGGCAAGATGGTCAAGGGCCATCCCGGCTATAGCGGAACCGTCATGACGGCCACCCAGCAGCTCGTACGCGAGCTGGGCTGGGAGTATTTCGAGAAGCTCGGCAAGCAGCGGGTGCTGCAAGTCCAGTCGGCGACCGAGCCGCCCAAGAAGATCGAGGCCGGCGAGCGCGCCATCGCCGTCGACGGCAGCGACTACCTCTTCTGGATGGCCAAGGAACGCGGCTCGCCGATCGAGGTCGTGCATGCCGTCGAAGGCACGCCGCTGATCTCGAACCCGATGGCGGTGTTCAAGGCCGCCCCCAATCCCAACGCCGCCCGTCTTCTCGCGGGCTGGATCATGTCGGCCGAGGGCCAGCAGTTCATCGTCGATCTCAGCGGTCAATATCCGGCCAACAAACTGGTCAAGGCCAAGGCCGGCCGCCCGGCGTTGGCCTCGATCAAGACGTTCAAGGAGGATCCCGCCGCGGTCGAGAAGCAGGCCGACGAGATCAAGGCCAGGTACGCGAAGATTTTCAAGGTATGACGCGGTCGCTCGACCTCTCTCGTCCTGTACTGATCGCCGTCGCCGCGCTCCTCGCGGTGATGATCGTGCTGCCGGTGGGCTGGCTGGTCGTCTATGCCTTCTCCGACAAGGAAGGCGCCGCCACCCTCGGCAACTTCGCGACCCTGTTCACCGATCCTACGTTCGTCGATCCGCTGATCACCACACTCATCATCGCCGTCTCGGTCAGCCTGCTGTGCTGCGCCGTCGCGGCCCCGCTCGGCTGGCTGGTGGCGCGCACCGACATGCCGTTTCGCGGCAGCGTCCGCACGCTCGTGATGGCCTCGCTGGTGACGCCGCCGTTCGTCGGCGCCATCGCCTGGGAGATGCTGGCCGCGCCGAACTCGGGCCTGCTGAACCAGCTCTGGCGCCTGCTCACCGGCATGCCGCCCGACGAGGCGCTTTTGGACATCTACAGCCTGCAAGGCCTGATCTTCGTCATCACCTGCTACACCTTTCCCTACGTCTTCATCCTGGTCGCCAACGCGCTCGACCGCATGCCCGGCGAACTCGAAGACGCCTCCTCAATGCTGGGTGCGAAGACCTGGGACACCGCGCGCCGTATCACGGTGCCGCTCGCCTTGCCGACCCTGCTGGCCGGCGCGCTGGTGGCGTTCCTGCAGGCGATGAACCTGTTCGGCTCGCCCGCCATCCTCGCCATTCCCGCCGGCTTCCACACGCTCACCACCCGCATCTGGAGCCTGTTCCAGTTCCCGCCCAAACCCGAGCTCGCCGCCGCCGCTTCGTTGCCGCTCCTCGTGCTCACCGTGCTTCTCCTGCGCGCCCAAGCCGTGGCGCTGGGCCGCCGCGGCTATGCGGTGCTGGGTGGAAAATACGGCGAGCCGCGCCTGATCAAGCTCGGGGCGCTGAAGTGGCCCGCCGCGGCACTGGCGCTCCTCGTGCTCGCCATGCCGCTGTTCCTGCCTTACGCGGCGCTGTTCAACTCCGCCTTCTCGCGCGTCGCCTCGCGGGTCATCAGCGTCGAGACCGCGACGCTGCACAATTTCCGCTTCACCTTCCTCGAACTCAGCTCAACGATGCCGGCGCTGAAGAACACCTTCCTGCTCGCCACCTCCACGGCGACCCTGGGCGCGCTGCTGGCGCTGCTGATCGCCTACATCGTCGCCCGCCAGGCGGTGACCGGCCACCGCGTGCTGGGCTTCCTCGCCACCGCGCCGCTCGCCATCCCGGGCATCGTGCTGGGCGTCGGCCTCTTCCTCGCCTACACGCGCCCGCCGCTCACGCTCTACGGCACGCTGTGGATCCTGCTCATCGCCTTCGTCACCATCGAGCTGCCGGTGGCCTATCAGCAGCTCTCCTCGGCCTTCCACGCCGTCCACCCCGAACTGGAGGAGGCCGGCCGCATGCTGGGCGCCTCGCGGCTCAGGACCCTGGCCGACATCACCGCGCCGCTGCTGCGCTCCGCCGTGATCGCCACCTGGTGCTTCGTCTTCGTGGCCGTCATCCGCGAACTCAGCGCCGCCGTGATCCTGTTCACCTCCGACACCAAGGTCCTCTCGGTTCTGATCTTCGACCTGAAGGAAAGCGGCGACGTCGGCGCCATCGCGGTGCTCAGCCTCACCATGATCGCCATCACCACCGTGGTCGTCACCGTCGCCAACCGCTTCGCCGGCACCCGCCAGACCAGCCGGCTGGCGGCGCGCCCCGTCGGCTAACTTAGGGGTAGCGCGGGCAAAACTCCCTGCCCGCGTCCCACCTGCTTTTTCATGGCCTAAAAGGCCGTTCGATGCCGTGTTTGCACGGCCTTCTCGCATTAATTGAAGACGCCTGAATGTAACGCGTTCTGTCCGGCAACCTGTCCCGGGCAGCGTCGCAAACCGGTCGCAAGCAGATCGTCCTGGCCGACGTTCGCCGTCGGCATTGTTTGCTGTTTGGGTTCTGGTCGTTCGTCGAAGGCATGGTCAGGACCATGCCAAGGCGCAGCGCTCTCTGAAGAGCTTTTGGGGCACGCCGGAGGGAGTTCCGGTGGCACGGACGCCTTGTTGTCGGTGGATTTAGAAGTCGTCGTCGTCTTCGTTGTCGTTCTCGGGCCACCAGTAGTCCTCATTGAAGTCGCGATAGAGGTCGTACTTGGTGTTGTAGAAGTGCTGAACCGGCACCTCCAGGTCCCACGCAAAACTGGTAGCGGGCTGTGCAAAGGTGAGCGCCAGCGCGTCGCCGATATCGGGCGAGGCGAGGCCGCGTTTCTTCATGTCCTCCTTCTTCTCGAGCTGGATCTCGCCCTTGGCGTTGTAGCCATACTCGATGCCCGTGAGGTCGGAGCGCAGCTCGGGATCGGGCGGCAGGCAGCCGGTCTGCAGCCAGTCGCGCAGGTTGCCCCAGATCTCGGCCCGCTTGTTGGCATAGAGCGGCTTGGCGCCGTCGGCATCCCAGCGCTCGGCGCCGCTGCCGAAGTTCACCCCCACGACATAGCGCGCGCCGAGCTGGCGCAGGCGATCGACCACCCCGGCGCCCAGGCCGCCCTCGTCGACGAAGATGCCTTTTACGCCCTCCGCCATGGCCCGCTCCATGACGCGTGAGGCGAGCGTCATCAGGTCGAGGTCGCGATGCCGCTCGATCCGCCAGGCCCGCGCGTCGCGGCCCTTGCGCAGGACCATGACGCTGCTGTCGTCGCCGAAGCGGGCGACGTCGACGCCCATCACCAGCGGCTGGTGCTGGTCCGCGACGGCGTCGGGCAGCCGGTTCATCGCCGCATCGACCAGGTCGGCCGAAATGAACTGCATCGAGCCCGCCGCCGGGAACTGGCCGCGCACGCGGACCTTCACGAAGTCGGACTCCTCGCCATAGTCGGCGACCCAGCGCGCGAGCTGTTCCTTGTCGGTGAGGCTGACGCTGCGCGAATCGACATGGTGGCCGTGCCAGCGGTTGCGCAGGCGGCCAAAACACTGGTGGAAGCGCCCGGCCGTGCGCGTGGGATTGCCGAACACCAGCCAGACAATCTCCGTGCCGGCATCGGTCAGCGCGCCCTCGGCGGTGTCCCAGATGGTGTCGGCGATGGCCGAGGCCTCGTCGAACACCATCAGCAGCCGGCTGCCCTTGTTATGGAGACCGGCGAAGGCCTCGGCATTGTTCGCGGCCCATGGCACCATGTCGACGCGGCCGCTCTCGCCGCTGCCCGGCAGGGCGGAGACCAGCGCGGTGGCGCCGAGGCTGTACCAGTTGTGCGACATCACGAGGCGATGCCACTTGCCGAGCTCGACCCAGGTCTTGGTTTTCAGCTGCGTCTCGGTGTTGGCCGTGACGACGCCGCGCGTGCCCGGCACGGTGGCCATCGCCCACAGGATCAGCCACGACACCAGCGCCGACTTGCCGACGCCATGGCCCGAGGCCACCGCGACGCGGACCGGCCCCTGCTTGGCGCGCAGGCCTTCGCCGATCTGGGCGAGCACCTGGCGCTGCCACGCCTCGGGACCTTCATGGCCGGCGAGGACGCCTTCGCCCCACGGAAAAGCCCATTCGACGAAGCCCAGCGGATCGTGGCGGAAGCATTCGATGCGCTGCAGCCGCAGCACCTCGGCGCGGGCGAGTTCATTTCGCATGCTTCTTCCCCTTGGTCTTCTTCCCGGGCGTGCGCTTCTTCTCCCGTTCCGCCAGCCGCGCCTCGGCGGCGGCCATGCGCTTCACCAGGTCGAAGGGCAGGCCGGGGGCGGCGGCATGGCCGCGATCGCCGTAGAGATCGGGCCGGTGCGCCTTCAGCAGGAACTGCAGCAGGCGATTGTCGAACTGCTGGACCGAGCCGATCTTCTGGCCGTTGCGCCAGACGGGCTTCGGCGTGCCGTTCATGGCGCGGTTCATGGCGTTGTCCTGCAGCCGCTCGACACCGAGATCGAGCGCGCGGGCCCAGCGCTCGGCGAAGGCATCGTCCTCCTGGCGCATCTGGTAGAGCGTGGTGCGCCGGAGCTGGGCGCGGTTGGCGGCGACCGTCACCGAGCCGGTGCGGCCGAGATGATGGAAGAAGGCGTTGACCCTGACAGCGGGCAGGGGCGCGCGACCGGGGCCGCGGCTTTCCGGCTTGGACATCTGGACCTCGTTTGAACAGGAAAAAGCCCGCCGCGGCGGGGCCGGGCGGGCTTGGGTCGCGGCGGATATACAGTCCGCCACGATAGGCTTTTTCTTAGCCGGAACCTGCGGAACCTGTCAAATTTGGTTAGGACTTTTTTATGCTAGCAGTGCTTGCATCGCCGTCACGTAGGGTTGCAAATGTCGACTAGGATGCTTTCGTTTTGATTGAACAACGCAAGCCTTTAGGCAAAATGCACAGTCTGCGAACTCGGTCGCGGCTAGACCGAGTTATTCGGTCACTGAGGTAAGTGATGGTCGACGCCCAAACGCTTCGCACTCAGTATCGAGTATCTCATACTCATCTTCGCCGACTTTCGATCAGCTTCGCGAGCAGTTTGTAGATCAGCCAAAGCGCAATCGCGCCAAGAGCATACGGGTTGTCGATAGTGAAAAAGAAAGGAGGCATCTTCACACCATAAAGTCCGAGAGTTCCGGATTAGGTCCGGAGCCGCGGTGGTGTTCGTCTTGCAGTTCGAGTCACGCCCTCGAACAACGCCGCATGGCGGAGACGACACGGCAAGCCCATGCCTGATAGTGATGAATATACCCACACGGGCACTAAAATTCAAGGTTAGCCGCCGAACGGGGCGGTGCGCTCGTTCGGCACGCCGTTGAGATTGACGTTGCCGGCGCGGATCTGCCGGCCGACGCGGTTGGCGCTTTCGACCGAGCCGGCGGAGACGTAGCCGGCGAGGCCATAAGGCGTGTCGTTGGCGATCTTGACCGCGTCGGCTTCGTCCTTGGCGCCGAGGATGGTGATCACCGGTCCGAAGATCTCCTCGCGGGCCACCGTCATGTCGTTGGTGACGTCGGCGAAGATGGTCGGGCGGACGTAGAAGCCCTTGTTGACGCCTTCGGGCAGGCCGGGGCCGCCGGCGACGAGCGTGGCACCCTCGTCGATGCCCTTCTTGATCAGCGCCTGGATCTTGTCCCACTGCGTGCGATTGACCACGGGTCCCATGGTGATGCCCTCGGCCTTGGGGTCGCCCACCTTCGTCTTGTCGGCGACGCCTTTGGCGATGGCCGCCACTTCCTTCATCTTCGCCGCCGGCACGATCATGCGCGTCGGCGCGTTGCAGGACTGGCCCGAGTTGTTGAACACCGAGGCCACGCCGCCGGAGACCGCCTTGGTGAAGTCGGCGTCTTCGAGGATGACGTTCGGCGACTTGCCGCCGAGTTCCTGGCTGACGCGCTTGACGGTATTGGCGGCGCGCTTGGCGACGTCGATGCCGGCGCGGGTCGAGCCCGTGAACGAGATCATGTCGATGCCGGTGTGTTCGCTCATCGCGACGCCGACGTCGGGGCCGAGGCCGTTCACGAGGTTGAACACGCCCTTGGGGACGCCCGCTTCATGCATGACTTCGGCGAAGATCAAGGCCGAGGTCGGCGTGAACTCCGACGGCTTCAGGAGCATGGTGCAGCCGGCGGCGATCGCGGGCGCCACCTTGCAGGCGATCTGGTTGAGCGGCCAGTTCCACGGGGTGATCATGCCGATGACGCCGACCGGCTCGCGCACGACGATGGCCGAGCCGACCTTTTCCTCGAAGTGATAGTCCTTCAGCACCTGCAAGGTCGACATCAGGTGGCCGAGGCCCGATCCCGCCTGCGCGCGCTCGGCCATCATCATCGGCGCGCCCATCTCGTCGGAAATGGCGAGCGCGATGTCCTTGGCGCGGGCCTTGTAGGCCTCGATGATTTTGGTGAGCAGCTCGATGCGCTCCTCCCGGGTCGTCACTGAGAAGGTCTCGAACGCGCGGCGGGCCGCGGCGACCGCCTTGTCGACGTCCGCCTTCGAGCCGACGGCCACGTCATAGATACGGTCCTCGGTGGCCGGATTGACCACCGGGACGGTCTTCATGACGGCCGGATCGACCCAGGCGCCGTCGATGTAGAACTTCATTCGATTGACCATGGCGCACCTCTTTGAAATGCCGGGTTGAAATAGGGGGGGCCGCGGCGGGCGGCCCAACCGGGCCAGACGATAAGGCTGCCCGGCCTCGAATCCTACGCCGTTCTTTTCGGTGAATTCCGCCGATTGGCGCGCGACGCCTGCTATCCTCACGCATTCGATAACGGGCGTAGGACCTCATGGATTTTCAGGCATTGGTGCACAGCCGCCGCAGCGTCAGGGGTTTCAGGAACGAGGCGGTGCCGAAAACGGTGATCCGCGAGATCATCGAGGATGCCAAGCGCGCGCCGTCGTCGATGAACAGCCAGCCGTGGCACGTCCATGTCCTCACCGGCGCGCCGCTGGAAGAGGTCCGCCGCCGCAACATGGAAGAGATGGCGGCGGGCAAGCCGTCGAAGCGGGACATCTTCACCCACGGGCCCTACGAGGGCGCCCATCGCGAGCGCCAGGTCGGCGTCGCCAAGCAGCTGTTCGCCGCCATGGGGATCGCGCGCGACGACAAAGAGATGCGCCAGGACTGGGTGCTGCGCGGTTTCAGGCAGTTCGATGCGCCGGTCTCGCTGGTGCTGACCTACGATCGCGTTCTCGATCCCGGCGCCACCTGCCACTTCGATCTCGGCGCGCTTTGCTACGGCATCGTGCTGGCCGCCTGGGATCGCGGCATCGGCGCCGTCGTGAACGGCCAGGGCATTTCCCGCTCCGACATCGTACGCGAGGTGGCACAGATTCCGGACGACGAAGCGATCATGACGTGTGTCGCGATGGGCTATCCCGACGAGGCTTTCCCGGCGAATGCGGTCCGCTCCGAGCGGACGCCGGCCGATGCGTTCGTGCGCTACGTCGGCTTCGCGGACGACTGATCCGCTATCGCGTCGGCTGAAGGGGCGATGGCTGCAGAGGAGTCGGCTGAAGGGGAGCCGGCTGAACGAGAGGCCTGGCGGTTCCCGTGCCCGCGGTTCGGGTCGGCCCTTGAGCGTTCGGCCCGGGCGGGGTCGGCGGCGGTTGATCGGCTGGTTGCTGCTCTTGCTGTTGCTGCTGATCCACAAATCGGGCGGCCGAGGTCATGTACAGGTACTGGTCCGCGCCCGCCGCCCGGCCTTCCTTGAAGACGTCGATGGCGCGGGCCCGGTCGCCGGTTTTCCAGAAGGCTTCCGAGACGTCGCCATAGACCACGCCGGTGGCCCCTGCCCTGAACTCGGGATCGGTCATGCCCAGTGCCTGCTTGGCGCTCCTGAAGCTGCCTTCTCCGCCCGTTCGATCGCCGTCCAGGATCTGGTAACGGGCCAGCGTGCCGTAGGCCAAAGCCAGCGTCCCGCAGTTGACGGTGGTGGTCCGCGAGCACTGGTCGGCGGTGGAGAATCGGGCGACCTCTTTCTTGGCGAGGCTGGTTGCGGCTTTCTGATCGCCGCTGTTGGAGGCTTCCATGGCCGCCTCCTGGTAGGAAGGGTTGCTGGCGCAGGATGTCATCGCCAGGGCACACGCCGCGGCCATGACCAGCTTCTCGAGGCGATAACGCTTGCCGCAAGGGTGGGACGAGCCGCCCATTTCCGATCCTCAGAACAATGGCCGATGGCTCGACCTCTGGGGCCAGTGTGCCATGTGGATTGCTTAAAATGTAACAAAATCAACGTGTTATCGGCCAAAATTACTGTGGCAAAATTGCAACATTTGTTGGACGGCCGCACCGGCCTTCGCCACAATGGCCGGGACCGTCGGGCGCGCTGCCTTGGGTCCAAGGGAGATAGAGTTTATGGCGTTGAGGAACGGAATCCTGGTGCTGGCCGCCCTGGCCTTGTTCGGGACGGCGGGTGTTCTTTCTCCCGCAATGGCCCAGGTCAAGGCGCCTACAAAGGCGAAGCTGAAACCTGCGGTGAAGGCCGATCCTTCGGACAGCGTTTCCGATCAACTCAATGCCAAATGGCAGCAGGAGAACGGCGTGTACGCCGGCTTTACGCAGGCGGCGCCGGCCGCGGTTACCGCGGTCCCGGTTTCATTCGCCACCCCCGCCGTCGCGCCCGCCGTGACGAACGACTGGGGTGACCGCCTGGTCTCGCGCGCCATGAACTACCTGGGCACGCCCTATCGCTACGGCGGCACCTCGCCGAAGACGGGCTTCGACTGCAGCGGCTTCGTCTATTACCTCTACGGCGCGGTCTTCGGACAACGGATTCCGCGCATGCCGCACGACATGGCGCGCGAGGGCGTGACTGTCGCGCGCAACGACCTCCAGCGGGGAGACCTCGTCCTCTTCGGTTCCCGCGGCACCTACACCCACATCGGCATCTATGCCGGCAACGACCACTTCGTTCATGCCACGCAGCGCGGCTCGCCCGTGATGGTGACGCACCTGGACTCCGACTATTTCCGCACCCGCTTCATGACGGCGGTGAGACTGTCCCCGCAGTAACGGCTCATTCTCTTCCCCCGTCTGCGGGGGAAGTGCCCTCGTCTTACGAGGGCGATGGGGTCATGACCCCTCCGGCCCGTATGACGGGCCACCTCCCCCGATGACGGGGGAGGAGACTGCTTCTTCAATTGGCAGGCACACCCTGCTCAAGCCCCCGGATCGGGAGCATCGCAGGGCCCTGACGGCCGACGGTGCGCCAGCTATGCTGCGTACCATGTGTAACCTCTACGCCACCCGTCTCAGCCGCGACGAAGGGCAATCGCTCTTGGCGCTACAGCGGCCGGCGGAGCCCGCGACGGCCGTGCTGTTACCGGTCGAGGAAAAGGCGCCATGACCGCCACTGTTCAGTTCATTGTGTTGGGGCTGATGGCCCTGCTTGGCCTCGTGGGCGGCGGGCTTGGCTGGTGGTACGGCACGACCACCTTCTATGCCCGCACAGTTTACGGCGACACGACTCCACGTCCAATGAGCCGGGGCCGCCTCGTCCGACGCCACATACGACGCGTTTTCTTGATGCTGTTGGGCGCGGTTGGCGGCGCGCTGGTCCCGATTGTGGGCGTCATGTTGCTCAAGCGATGATGTGGAGTTGAAAGCTCCAGGTGATCGACAACGAGCCGCCGGGCACGCGCCCAGAGTCAGAAGCGGAAGGCGAGACGGCCACCTATATTGTCCATGCCGGGATTGGGAAAGGCCGTGTAGGCGTTGGAGACATGTTCGTAGAAGGCCGAGACGCGGACCTGTGGCGTGATCTGCAGGCCGATCTCGAGGGGAATGTGGAATAGCACGCGCGAGCCCAACGCCTTTTGGCCGCTCGTCGATACATAGAGGTTGTTGCCGGTCTGGATCGCCGGCCCGACGCCGATGCCGAAGAAGAACAGCGGGCCGGCCCATTCCCACCTCGCATCGACATATACCCAGCTCGTCTGGCCGTTGGGCGCGAAGGAGCCGCCGAGGACCGGCCGGATCGCGCCACCGAACAGCGGCAATGACGGGGTGAAGGCTATCTCGGCGTTGAGGCTGATCCCGCTTTCGTAGCGGCCGGCGGCGACGATCGGGATGTCATGTGCCAGCACGCCGCCGCGGACCTCATACACCCAGGACTGGGCAAAAGCCGATGGCGATGCGAAGAGCACGCAGGCCATAAAAGACATCAAAATGCCAACCCGCATGCGATCCCCCAAAAATACAAAGTTGATAACGCGCGAAGCGGAAGAAGGATGCAACCGCACACCGGATAGATGCTACGTTTCGCGACTGTGCGTTTTCGCAATGCAATGAAAGAGGGCGGACAATGGGAAGGCTCGACGGCAAGATCGCGGCGGTGACGGGCGGGGCATCCGGGATCGGTGAGGCGACGGTCAGGCGTTTCGTCGCCGAGGGCGCGATGGTGGCATTCTGTGATCGGGACGGCGAGCGCGGCCAGCGCGTAGCGGTCGAGCTCGAGGCCGCCGGCGCCAAAGTCGCGTTCACGCAGGCGGACGTCGGTACCGAGGCCGCATGCCTCGCCTTCGTCAACGGTGCCGCGGACAAGTTCGGGCGCCTCGACATCCTCGTGAACAATGCCGGTATCCGCAAATACGAGAAAATCGACGAGGCGAGTGCTGCGAGCTGGAGCGAGATCCTCAACGTCAACCTGATGAGCTACGCCTTCTGTGCCAAGGCGGCGATTCCGCTCATGCGCCGCGACAAGGGCGGGGCCATCGTCAACGTCGCCTCCGTCCGTTCCGTCGTCGCAGGCGGCGGCAACCTGCAGTACGACACCACCAAGGCCGCGATCGCGGGCCTGACGCGGGCGCTCGCCGCCGACCACTCGCCGGAGGGCATTCGCGTGAATGCCGTGGGCCCTGGCCCGATCTTCACGCCGTTCCATGCACGCCGTATTGCAGCGGCCGGCGAGACCGTCGAGCAGTACAACGCCAGCGCCGCGAAAGGGACCATGATGAAGCGCCCGGGAAGGGCCGAGGAGGTCGCCGCCGCGATCCTGTTCCTGGCCTCCGACGATGCCTCCTACGTCACCGGCGCCCTGCTGTTCGTGGACGGCGGCATGACGGCGATGTAACGCTTGATGCGCACGCGACCTCTCCAAGGAAAAGCCCCATGCCACTGACCCGCCGCGTCCTGATCGCAACCGCAACAATTGCCACTTCAACTTTGGCCGCCGCCCATCCGGCTGCCGCGCAAACCCAGGGAAAAGCCATGACGACCCCATCCGGCCTGCAAATCATCGATACGACCGTCGGCACGGGCGCCAGCCCGAAGACCGGCCAGACCTGTGTCATGCACTACACCGGCTGGCTCTCCGAAGGAGGGGCGAAAGGCAAAAAATTCGATTCGTCCGTAGACCGCGGATCGCCCTTCGAGTTTCCCATCGGCATGAAGCGCGTCATCGGCGGCTGGGACGAGGGCGTCGCCAGCATGAAGGTCGGCGGCAAGCGAACCCTGATCATTCCGCCGGAACTGGGCTACGGAGCGCGCGGCGCCGGCGGCGCCATTCCGCCCAACGCGACGCTGATTTTCGACGTCGAGCTGCTGGGGATCAAGTAAGCCGGGCGCACACGCTATTGAAGCCGCGCGACCGGAAGAATCGCCGGGCCCGGGCGCCGGTCCGCGATCAGATGCCGGGCCTCCGCCACGCGTCCCGCGTTCAGATAGGCCCGCAGCAGCGTCGCTTCCACCAGATCGATCTGCGCCCGGCTGCCGCCCATGCGTTCCCGATCGGGCAGCATCGGCACGATCAGGTCGATCGCCGTGGCATGATCGCCGCGCTGGAAGGCCGCGAAGGCGCGCGCCACGGTGGGGATGGTGGCGCCGGAGGGATAGCGGCCGGCCTTCACCAGCTCCTCGATGCCCTCCACCCAGTCTTCCAACGCAGCGTCTTCGCCTGAGGCAGCCAATGCGAGGGCCACGTGCCAGTCGGCGAGGGAAAAGCCCGGGTGTGGAATTTTCTCGCGCGCGTATTCCAGCAGCTTCGCCCAGCGCGCGGGATCGCGGGGATGGCCCGCCAGTTCCGAGCGCCACAGGAACGAGGAGGAATCCGAGAGCTTCTGATGCACGGCGCCGCGATGATCGTCGGCGCAGAAGGCATCGTTGTAGAGGCGAAGCCCCGCGTCGAGATGGCCGGCATGCAGCTCGAACAGGCCGAGGTGCCAGTTCAGGTGGCCGAACAAGCCGCCGCCGCGATCGTAAAGCGGCAGCCAGTCGCGCATGAAGTCGATGCCGCTGTCGCGCTCGCCGGTTTCGTAGCAGAGATGGGCGAAGGCGTGGGCGCCATAGGCGTTGCGCCTGACCTGCGCCAGGGAGCGTTCTATCCGGGGGCGTGCCGCGTCGTGCCGGCCGATTTCCGACAGCGCCATGCCGTAGTGGGCCTCGAACCACCAATCCTCACCATAGTGCGTGGCGAGCGGATCCAGAAAATCGACAAGCCCCTGTTCACGGCCGGGCAGGCCGGACATCCCGATCAAGCCGCCCTGATTGGCGGCGAGGCTCAGCACCAGCGCGTCGCGCGGCCACGTCTCCACATGGGCGCGGAGTGCTGCCAGCGCCGCGACGGCCTGGCCGGCAAACAGGAGACGAAAGACATTTATGTGGCTGAGCTCGCGCGCCGAAGCTCCTTCGGTGAGCGTGAGTGCCGTGGCGAGAGAGTCGCGCATGCCAGCAAGGTTGACCACGAGCTGGAAGGCACGGGCCTTGCCGATGTGGGCAAGGGCGAATTTTGGATCGGCGGCGATGGCGCGGTCGAAAGCCGCGCCGGCGCCGGGGTAGACGGTCAGGAGAAGATTTACGCCGTCGGCGTAAGCATCGCGCGCGGCGGCGACGTTGGTGGAGAGGGGGAGGCCGTAGCGGTCCGTCAGCATCACAGCTTTTCAACGCCGGCGCGGGCGCAATCCTCGTCTTCCTGGGCGGTCCCGCCGCCAACGCCGCAGGCACCGATCAGGACACCCTGGCGGAGGATCGGCACGGCGCCCTGGCCATAGAACATGTGGTTGCCTTCGGCCGCGGCGATGCCGCGCAAGGTCGGATGGTCGGCACGTGGCGTCAGATCGCCACTCGGGCGTCCAAAGGCGGCCGAGGCCATGGCCTTGCCCTGACTTCCGAAGGCGCCCGCCCACATGGCGCCATCCATGCGCTGAAAGGCGAGGAGCCGTCCGCCGGCGTCGCACACGGCAATGTTCATCTTGGTGCCTTGCTGGTTCGCCTTCTCGATGGCGCCGGCGATCACGCGATTGGCATCCGCGAGGGTGAGGGTCATGAGGTCAATCCTTTCAGGTCGATGATTTTACTGCTGCAACACCCCGAGCGTTTTGAGGCGCGCGATCTCGTCGGCGGAATAGCCGGCGTCGCGCAGCACCGTCGCCGAATGCTGACCGACGGTGGGCGCGCGTTGCGGCGCGACCTTGGCGGAGCCTTCGATGTGGAACGGGCTCGACACGGTGAGGCCGGCGCCGTCGGCAAAAGGAACGAGTGCGCCGATCTCGCGCGACTGCGGATCGTCGGCGGCCTCGTCGACCGTGAACACGGCGCCGAAGGTGACGCCGGCCGCTTCGAGGATCGTCTTCCAGTCCGCGAGGTCGTGCCGGGCAAAGATCTCGCCCAGAATCTGGGTCAGTGCCTTGGCGTTTGCACGCCGGGCCGGCTGGGTGGCGAAGCGTTCGTCCTGGGCCAGATGCTCGGCGTCGATCGCCTTGAGGAAGCTCGCGAGCTGACGGGCCTCGTTGTGCAGCGCCATCAGGAACCAGCGACCGTCGCGGCAGCGATAGTGATTGGCGAGCGCGCTCGGCGTGTCGGTGCGCGACGGCCGGTGCTTGACGTGCTCGCCGAACAACCGGTTCTGCACGAAGCAGCCGTTGGCCCAGAGCCCATTCTGCAGCAGCGAGGTTTGCGCGACGCCGCCCTGCCCCGTTTTCTCGCGGCGGTAGAGCGCCGTCACGATGGCCGCATAGAGGCCGGTCGCGGTGGGATGGTCGCCCATGCCCGGCATCGACCGGGTCGGCTCCGTCTCGGTGGTGGCCCGCACCATGTCCATCAGTCCCGTGCGGGCCCAGTAGGCGGTGGCGTCGAAACCTGTGCGGGCCGCCTCCTCGCCGGTCTCGCCATAGGCCGTGATGGAGCCATAGATGAGCCGCGGATTGACCGCGAGGAGGTCCGAGGCCGCGATCTTCAGGCGTTCGCGCACCGGCAGGGGGAAATTGGTGATGAAAACGTCGGTCGAGGCGATCAGGCGTTGAAGGACCGCCAGTCCCTCGGCGTGCTTGAGATCGATGGCGAGGCTCCGCTTGTTGCGGGCGGTGAGCTGCCACCAATAGTCCGTGGTCTTGCCCGGAACGGGGGCCGACGCGCGCCACGGATCGCCGGCCCCCGGCGGTTCGATCTTGATCACTTCGGCGCCGAAGTCCGAGAGAATCGTCGCCGCCGCGGGCCCCGCGATCCAGCTTGCGCAATCGATGACCTTCAGACCTGCGAATATTCCATCAGCCATCTGACCTTTACCTCCGGAATGCCTGGCGAGCCCAGGCGCAGGCCTCGGCCATCGCAGAGTCGGCGCCGCCAACGACGCCGACCCAAAACAGAAAGCCGTGGTTCATGCCGGGAAAGCGGGTGATCTCGGTCGGCACGCCAGCGGCCCGCAGCCGCATGCCGTAGCGTTCGGCCTCGTCGCGCAAGGGGTCATACTCGGCGCTCGTCACATAGGCCGGCGGCAGGCCGGTGAGGTCGCGGGCGCGCAGCGGTGATGCATAGGGATTCTCCGCCTCCACCGGGCTGGTGAGGTAATGCGCCCAGAACCACTCCATGGTGTCGCGGGTGAGGCCATAACCGTCGGCGTTCTCGGCATAGGAAGGCGTCCCCGGCGTGTGATAGTCGGTCACCGGATAGAGCAGCATCTGGCCGCAAAGCCTAGGTCCGCCTTCGTCACGAATGCGGAGCGCGGTGACCGCGGCCATGTTGCCGCCGGCGCTGTCGCCGGCCACCATGACGCGCGCCGGATCGATGTCGAGCCCGGCGGCGTTGGCGGCCGCCCAGCGTGTCGCCGCCAGGCAATCATCGGGACCCCTGGGGAACTTGTGCTCCGGGGCGAGCCGGTAATCGACCGACACCACCACGCAGCCGATGCCGGCCGCCAGGTTGCGGCACATGCCGTCGTGCGTATCGAGACTGCACAGCACGAAGCCGCTGCCGTGGAAGAACATCATCAGGGGAAACGGCCCACTGTCGGCGGGTGTGTAGACGCGAAGCCTGATCGCGCCCTCAGGACTGTCGATGCTGCGCTCCAGGACCTTCGCCACGGCCGGTGGCGGTGCCATAAGCGCGATGCGCGCTTCATACTGCCGCCGCGCCTCGGCCACCGGTAGCGTGTGGGTGGCGGGCACACCGGTACCCCGATCCAGCAAGGCCTGGATTTGTGGGTCGACGGGCATGGTCTCTCCTCTCCTGCGGGACGATAGATAAGGTCGACGACCGGGAGGCGGGTGGCAATTTGCAAGAGCCGCGATGCGGCTCGCAGGCTTGAAGGGGCAGACGCTCCACCGACGCCGTCGTATCGTGGCGTCCCGAGAGCCATCGATGGGGTACGCCATGACGATGCCGGCCGAAACCGACACATCCAGCCCGAAATACCTGCGCGACAAGTACGCCATCGTGGGCGTCGGCGAGACCGAATACATGCGCGGCTCGGGCGTGACGACGCGGGCGCTCGGCACGAAGGCGGTGCGCAACGCCATCGAAGATGCGGGGCTGAAACCTTCCGACGTCGACGGCATGCTCTCCTACCAATCGGGCGATTCGACCTTCTCGACCTTTGTCGCGGGCGACCTCGGCATCCGGCCCAACTTCTACATGGACGTGTTCGGCGGCGGCTCCTCGACCGAGGCGCTGGTCGGCATGGCGATGGGCCTGATGGAAGCCGGCATGTGCAAATGCGTGGTGATCTTCCGCGCCATGAACGGCTTTAGCCAGGTGCGCATCGGCGGCACCGGCGCGCGCGCCGTGGCGCCGGTGTCGGGCGACATGCTGCACGCCCGCGCTTACGGCTGGCAGAGCGCCGGCCAGATGTTCGCGCCCAGCTTCATGCGCCATATGTACGATTACGGCACGCGGCCGGAACAGGTGGCCGCGGTCAAGGCGATCCACAGCGAGCACGCCTCGAACAATCCCAAGGCCTTCTACAAGGAGCGCGTCAGCGTCGACGACGTGCTCAAGAGCCGCATCATCTGCAAGCCGCTGCACCTGCTCGATTGCTGCGTCGAGACCGACAATGGCACGGCGCTGGTCGTCACCAGTGCGGAGCGGGCGCGCGACTGCCGCCATCCGCGCACGATGATTCGCGGCGTCGTCGGCCGCTGCAACAAGCCGCGCACCGACATGCACTACCAGCACGGGCCGATCTCGACCGTGGCCGGCAAGTACGCCCGCGAGATCCTGTGGCCCAACTCAGGGGTCGGGCCGGAGGACATCGACGTCACCGGCTCCTACGACGCCTTCACCTTCACCACCATGCTGCAGCTCGAGGATTACGGCTTCTGCAAGAAGGGCGAGGGCGGCAACTACGTGAGCGACGGCACGATCCGCCTCGGCGGCCGGCGGCCCAACAACACCAGCGGTGGCCATCTCTGCGAGGGTTATACGCACGGCCTCAACATGGTGATCGAGAACGTGCGCCAGCTGCGCCACGACGCCGACGATTCATGTCCCGTTGGGCCCGACGGCAAGCGGCAACACACCTACGACTATCGCGAGGGCGGCTGCCGGCAGGCGAAGAAGTGCGAGCTCACCACCAACATGGGCTGGGCCAACCCGGGCACGGGATCGGCCATGGTCATGCGGAACGAGTAGGGGGAGCAGCACCATGGCCGTCCAGGGAACTTATCTAGGCATGCCGCTCGACGTGAACGATCTCGACGTCGAGAACCTCGCCTACTTCAAGCATTGCGCCCAGCACGACTTCCATCTGCAGAAATGCAGCGCGTGCGGCCTGCTGCGCTACCCGCCGACCACGGCGTGTCCGTGGTGCGCGTCGCCCGAGTCGGCGTGGACGAAGGTGGAAGGCAAGGGCGCGGTGCATTCCTACACCGAGGTCCATCACGCCATCCAGCCCGCCTTCAAGGCGCACTCGCCGTACCTGATCCTGCTGGTCGACCTCGACACGCAGAAGGGCAAGCCCAGCGAGCACGAGGCGCTGCGCGTCGTCGGCAATCTCGTGACACAGGATGGCACGCTGGCGCCCGCCGAGATGGTGCGCCGCGTCGGCATCGGCACGCGGGTGCGCATGGTCTTCGCCGACGTCTCGCCCGGTCTCGCCATCCCGCACTGGACCATCGACGAGGGTGCCGAGCAGCCGGCCAAGCCCTGGCGCTATCCGCAGGAGTGACGGAGAGGGTTCAGCCGCCCTCCCGCCAGCCGCGTCTCGGCATGGTGAGCGCCATCGCCATGCCCGCGACGTTGGCACCGGCGGCGATCAGCACCGCGGTGCCGTACTCGCGGGTCATGTCGAACAAGTAGCCGGCCAGGACCGGCAGGCTGACGGCGGCCAGGCACCAGGCGACGTAGGTGCGTCCGGCGACGCGCCCGTAGTCGGCCGGCCGCCAGTAGAGGCCGATGCCGCCGGCGGTGGCGCCGGAGACGAAGCCGTAGCCGAGGCCGATCATCCCGAGGCCCAGAACCGCGGTGACGGGCGAGGGCAGCAACGTCACCAGCAGCCCGCCGCAGAGCGCCAGCGCGTGCGCCCCGCACATCACATGCGGCACCGCGAAGCGATCGACCAGCCAGCCGCCGCCGATGCGCGCGGCTGCAATCGCG
Organism: Reyranella massiliensis 521; assembly: GCA_945860205.1. GTDB lineage: Bacteria > Pseudomonadota > Alphaproteobacteria > Reyranellales > Reyranellaceae > Reyranella > Reyranella massiliensis_B. The sequence goes on from CAMARK010000006.1 coordinate 77,380, forward strand.
CCGGTGAGGCCGGTCGTGGCGCCCACCGCAAGGGCTGCCGCCCCGCCATAGGCGGCCACGATCTCCCGCGCCTGACTCAGCACCATCAGCCCGGCCGCGGCGGCGAGGAAAAACGTTGCCGAGAGCTTGAAGAAGGTCGGGCCCAGAATCGCCGGCCCTGTCGTTGTGTTCCCTGCCGGCGCAACTAGCCGCGCGCCGGCATGTCGGGCAAGTAGCGCCGCCGCCATGCCGCTTGCCACCAGCACGGCCGCCAGACCCGCCAGCGTCGTGCGCCAGCCGAAGGCCTCGTTGCAGGCGTGGAAGATGGGCGTCGCGATCATGGCGCCCATTGGGTAGAGGCTGACGATGTAGCCGTTCACCAGCCCCTGGCGCCGCCGCACCAGCATGTTCACGCCCTGCTGCAGCAGGATGTAGGCGACGCCGCCGCCGGTGCCGAAGACGATGCCGTAGCCCAGCAGCAATTGCGTGAGCCCAGTCGCTGTCGCCGCCATCACGATGCCGCCGGCGGCCACCAGCGCGCTCGCCAGCACCAGGATCGGCGCGGGAGCGACGCGAAACAGGAAGGCGGCGCATACCGAGCCCACCGTGAAGCCCACCGTGCACAGGCCGAAGACGAGCGACAGCGCCGAGCGCGGGATGGCCAGCTCCTGCTCGATCGGGCGCAGCAGCACGCTGAAGGAGTAGACCGATCCCAGGGGCAGGTTCATCAGCGTCGCTGCCAGCAGCGCCGCCCACAGGCGCTCGGCTCGGGCGGGGAGGGTCGGCGTCGCAACAGACATCGCGCAACTATGACGACATAGCGGCGTTGAGTGCAGTGGAGAACATCATGAATTCCACGGCCTTGGCGGTCGCCCTCTCGTCCCTGTTGCTTCTGGCGGCAACCCCTGCCGTCGGCCAGGGCTCATTTGGTCCGGTCGCCATCGAGAGTTGCCAGGATTACGTCGCGAAAGCGACGAGCCAGGTCCAGATGGCGACGGGATGCAATTTTCCAGGTCCGCGATGGAGCCCCGATCCGGCGGCACACATGAACTGGTGCAAGGGGGCGTCTCCTAAAGATCGTGGTCGGGAAGATGACGAGCGCCGCAAGACACTGGTGACCTGCAGAGGCGATTTCGGTGCGGTCCCCATCACGAACTGCAACGAGTATACGGCCAGATCGCGGAGCCAGGTGGAGCTTGCCCAGTCCCTGGAGTCGAGCTGCACCTTCGAAGGCATGCGGTGGAGTGCAAACCTGGTTCAACACATGAATTGGTGTAACCGCAATTCCGCAAGCAGGCATGGAGTGGAAGACGCAGCACGCCGCAAGGAACTGGCGGCGTGCAAAGTGAACTCAAAGTAAGGATTTCTTTTCACGCGCGCGCGGAGAGTTCCTCCGCGATCTCGACGATTTCGCGCGTGCGCGTGACCTCGGTTCCCCAGAAGTGGTCGAACTCGGCGATCTGGCCGGCCAGCGCCTCCGAGTCGAGGATGGCCTCGGCCTCTTCGACGCTCGGAAATTCGTAGAGTGCCAGATGCACGAGGGGATTGGTCCGGCTCCAGCAGCGCCAGGCCCGTTGCGCCTGGAAGGCTTTGAGTGCCGACGGCAGATGGTCGGTCCGGTACCAATCGTCGAACTTCCGCCGGTCGGACAGGTTGTTCAGTCGGGCGCGAACGATGAGAACGGCTGTAGCCACGAGCACCTCCTGGTCGGTCTGGACGTCAGGACACGGGACGTCAGGAAACGGAACGCACGCTAGGACTGCTTCTTGCCGCCGAATCATAGGCGCGCCGACGGCGGGCCGTCACCCCCGGAAGCCGGCTCCAGAAACCGCGCCTCAGAAACCGCGATTTAGGTCCAGGATCAGGCCGGGGATCACCAGGGCGATGATGACGACCATGACGATGGTCACGATCACCCAGGGCTGCACCAACCAGAATTCCCGGGCGACGACCCGGGTCGATTCCGGCGGCAAGGGACGCACGATCGGGCCTTCGATCAGCATGAAGTCCGGCGTGGGTGCCTTCGGGGCACGCCTGAAAGGGGAAAACAGGTGCTTCAACACCGACCCGCCTACTTGCCGTCCAGCGTGTTCACCGGCTCCCAATCCGCGCCGGGCGGCTGCCGGACGAGCGCAAGCGCGCGCTGCTGGAAGGACGCAGCCGGCTTGTCGGCTTCCGCTGTCCGGCCGAAGCATTCGGCGGCGGCGGAAAAATCGCGGGCGCGCCAGCGCGCGAGGCCATCCTTATAGTTGATGTTCCAGAGTGTCTGGTCGTCTGACGCTTCGCCCTCGGCCAGAGGCTCGAAGATGCGGACCGGGCGGTCGCGGCCCTTTACGCGGATCCAGTCGAGTTCGCGCCACACGAAGCCTGGCCCTGCCAGCTCGACCGTAGCCTCCGACGCCATGATCGGCGTGCCGAAATACTTGTTGGCGCCTTCCAGGCGCGAGGCGAGGTTCACGGCGTCGCCCATGACCGTGTAGTTGAAGCGCCGCCGCGAGCCGATGTTGCCCACCAGCACCTCGCCCGAGTTGAGCCCGATGCGCTGGCCGACCGGGCGCGACTTGAAGGGCTCCTGGGTGGCGTTCATCTCCCGCAGTTTTCTCTGGCAGCGGAGGGCTGCACGCACTGCGCTCGTGGCGTGCGCGGCGTCTTCGGCCGGCGCGCCGAACACCGCCACGATGGCATCGCCGATGTACTTGTCGACGAAGCCGCCCTCCTGCTCGATGATGTCGGTCATCGCCGAGAGATAGTCGTTCATCAGTGCCACGATCTCGTGCGGCTGCATGTGCTCCGAGAAGGACGAGAAGCCCGCGACGTCTGAGAAATAGATGGTGACCGTGCGCTCCTCGCCGCCCAGTTCCGGCGGCTTGCTGGAAGCCAGCATGCGGTCGATGACGGCGGGCGCCAGGTAGAGCGCAAAGCTCTGGCGCAGCAGGCGCTTGTCCTTGTCCGCGACCATGAAGCGGTAGCCAACGGTGATCGCCAGCACGGCGAGCGATGCCAGCAGCGGGGACACCAGCGGCAGCGCCAGCCCGCTGCGGAAGAGGGCCGTCGCCACACCTGTCCAGACTACGGCGCCGGCTGCCCAAGCAAGCGTTGCGCGGGCCGGGCTGAACGTCAAAGCGGCGCCGGCCACCAGCAGCGCAAGCACGACGCTGATCGCCGCGATCGCCGGACGTCCGAGCTCGGTGACGGACTCGCGCCGCAGCAGATTGCTGACGGCGGTGGCGTGGGCATAGACGCCCGAAATCGACTCGCGCACGGGGCCGCTGGCGGTGGCCGGCTGCAGGACGCAACGCGACGCCCGCGCACTCTCGACGCCGGTGGCGAAGCGCTTGGAGGTGAGCCGGCGATCCTCGACGTCCAGCAGGGTGCCCAGGATCACGACCTTGCCGGCGAAGGCGCGCTTGAAGAAGTCCTTGTCGTTCTTGTCGGCACAGGCGCGCAGGTCAGCCAGCGAATAGGTCGGGATGCCGTCGGCGCCGCCGGCGAAGTTCAGCGTCAGCGTGTTGGCGACCGGCTGTGGCACGCGATAGCCCGCGAGAGTGAGGTCGCCGGCGTCGTCCCACACCGGGGCCTCGCGTTGGGCGCGCGCGGCCAGTTCGAGGGCCATCGACGGTGTCCGCACGCCGTCGACCGTGAAGGAAAGCGGCATGCGGCGGATGACATCGTCGGCATCGCTGTAGGCATTGAGGGCGCGGATGTTGCGCTGCTGGCCGACGGCGACGCGCTGCCCGGGCGACGGCTGGATGGGATGCGCGGAATGCTGGACCTGGCCCAGCACCACCTTGCCTTCGCGCGCAGCGCCCGCCAGCGCGCGGAGATAGTCGCGTTCGAAGCCGCGCACGCGGGCGCCCAGCGTCTCCTCGCCGAACGGCATCTGCGATTGCTCCAGCGAGACCGGGAAGACGATGTCGAAGCCGACCACGCTGGCGCCGCCCTCGACGATCGCCGTCAGTACCCGGCCGATCTCGCGCGTCCAGGTGACGTTGGGCGTGCCCTGGAAAGGCGGCGTGCGGTAGGTCTCCTCGTCGAGCGCCACGACCACGACCGGCGAGGCGTCGGGCGGCCGTTCGTTGCCGAAGATCTGCCAGCGCAGGCCCGTCAGCACATCGAGCGACAGGCCGCGCAGGACATCGAAGGGCGGGGTGGCGACGCCGATGCCCGCGACGAGGGCAAGTATGACGGCCACGAGGATGTGGCGACGCATCGGCGAGTGCCTGGTCAGCCGGCGGGCTGGAAGCGGAGCAGGCGGCCGGCCATTGGTTCGGCGCCATCTTTGGCGCCGGCATCGACCTCGAAGACGATCTGCTGGTCGCCGACCTTGGCGCGATAGACGCCGCCGGGCTTCAGGTCCTTGTCGGCTTTGGCGAGATCGTAGAAGGCGCCGTTCACGAGCTGGGCCGGGGCGATGACAATTTCCAGGCGATCTCCGCTCGGCACGTCGACGCGCTCGATCACCAGCGTGCCGCCGCCCTTCAGCTCGACGACCGGCGCGCGCCCATAAATCTTAAACTGGGGCTTGGGCGGCGTGTTGGGGCCGGGCGCCTTGCGGAACACCATGGCGGCGCTCTGCTTCGACTGCGCGGCAGCCAGTTCCATCTTGCCGCCGTCGCAGCCGACCTTGATGCGGTCGACGGTGCCGCCCGCCACGTCGCTCTGTTCGTTGCCGACGGTGACCGTGCCGCCGCGGATGCTCTCGCGCCAGCACGACTTCAGGTAGCCCAGCACGATCGAGTCGCCGGCCCCGAGCTTGATCACCTTGCCCGGCTCGACATAGTCCATGAACTCGACGCCGGCCGGCTTGCCGCCGACGTCCTCGACGACGGCGACCGGTGTATCGGCGAGTGCTGGCGGAACGAACCACGTCAGGGCAAGAAGAGCAGCCGTCAGGGTCTTCATCACTTCACCTTTGCAATCAAGGCCTCGACCTGTGGCGGCGGTTCGATTCCGTCTCGGGGCACCACCACCCTTTTCTGTGCAATCAGGAGCCTTCGACGCGCCGCCTAAGGCTTGCGGATCAATTCCTCGACGAGCGGCAGCGTGCGCTGGACGACACGGTCGTAGCCGGCTGCATTGAGATGCCATTCGGTTCCGGTCCGCCACACCTCCTCCACATGGAGCTTTGGATCGTCAACCAGTCCGGCCTGCATCGGTGTTGTCGGTAGCGCTCCCAACGCCCGCATGCGGGTTTGCTCGTCGCCGGACGGTTTACCGTGTTTACCTGCGACCGGGAGGTTGAAGACCAGAACCTCGATGTTGCGGGCGCGAAGCCGGCTAATGATCGCGAGCAGATTGGTGATCGTTGTCGCCCGATCGGCGCCGTACAAAATAATATCGTTTCCGCCGACGCTGAGGACGACAATGCGCGTGCCCTGGGGAACGGCGCTGTCCATACGGCTGAGAACACCTTTGGTCGTGTCGCCGTTGGAACCGGCGTTGGTCACGACGACATTGTGGCCCTTTGCCTTGAGGGCGCGCTCGAGCTTGGCCGGATAGGCATCGGCTTCTGCAACGCCCTTGCCCCTGATCTCGCTGTCGCCGAGTGCCACGATCCTGGTCTGGGCGTGCGCCAACGAGCCCCACAAAAGCAGCCCGGCGAGCATCGCCACGAGCTGTGCCGCTCGAAGTCCAATCCGATTGAGCGACATGGGAACGACACTCCTCACACTGAGACTTGGAACGTCCGGATCGGTAGAATGAACCGCCGGCGAGCAGGTCCACCGCGGAGACTAGCGCAGCCGCGGCCGATGCGCGGGCGACAAGGTATGGCGCTTCTTTTTCTATGCTCCCAACAAGACGATTCCACCCTGATCGAGAGACGATAGCGCAATCAATCAGCACGCGCGACGCGAAAATAATCGTGCAGCGATGGAAGTGGGCCGTTAGGTTGCCGGCGGCAATGATGAGGCAGGCAATGTTAGATGGGTTGCGTTGCAGTGGGACTGTCATTGTGGCGACTGTCTTGCTTTTGGTCGCGTCCATGTCGGCCGGTTCGATATCGCGGGCGCAAACGGCGCCGCCTGCCGCCACGCCACCGATGCGCAGCATCGCTGACATCACGGCGATCCTCGACCAGCAGAAACCCGATCCCAACCTGATCGCGCGGCGGCAGCGGGCGGCGGCGGCTGAACCACCCGCGAACGCCACGGGCAATGATCTGGCCCAATTCTACTTTCAAAGGGCGCAGGCCCGTGCCGACCTCGGCCGTGCGGCCGAAGCCATCGCCGACGCGGATCGGGCGGCCGAAAACGTCGCCCGGCCCGCGCGGCTCGCCTACATCATCGACCAGTTCATCGTCGGTCAGAACGTGGTCAACGGGGAGGCCATCAAGTCGCTTCGCGTTCTGACGGACCCGGCGCGCTCGTTCGCCGCGGCACCGGTCAATATCAGGTTGTCCATGCTGCGGCAGGCCGGCCGGGTACTGATCATCCAGGGCGACTTGGCCGCCGCCGAAGCCAACCTCAAGACGATGGAAACCGTGCTCGCCGAAGCCAGGAGCACGGCGAGCGCCGAGAATCTCGAACTTTTCGGCAGCCAATGGCAGGCCAACCTCGATTATGCCCGCGCAAACTATTTCTACTTCGCAAGCAGAGACTGGAAGGAAGCCGAGGCGGCTTTTGCCAAAGCCGAATCGGGGTTCCAGGAGACGGTGAAGCAGCATCCCAGATGGCCCGCGAATGCAGTGCAGTCGCTCTCCACGCTTCAGCTCGTGATCGCGCAACTGGCCGCCTTCCAGGGCTGGACCAAGCTGGAACAGGGGCGGCTGACCGAAGCCGAAGTCGACGCCCGCCGGGCCTTGCTCGGCACGGTGAGTGCGGTCGGCAAATACCATTCCGCAACCGCGCACACGTGTCGGGCGCTCGCCATACTCCTCGGCGACCAGGGACGACACGAAGAGGCCGAGAAGCTTCTGCGCGTTACCATCGATATCCTGCGCACCGTCGGATTTCCCGAGGATTCCGATCCGCTGGTCATCGCCTCGGCCGATGTGGCAAATCAGCTTCGCCTGCAGGGTCGATGGAGCGAGGCGGCGGCGATGTATGCCGAAATCGACACCGTCATCAAGGATTGGCCGCCGCTCAGGGCGGGTCGTCTGCAAACCGATGTCGGCCGGATCCTCACGCTTTACAAGACCGGCAATGTCGCCGCCGGCCTCGCGGCGTCTGCAAGCAGCGTAGAGACCCAGCGTGCGCGTTTCGGTACGGATAATTTTTATGGGTCTTCCGGGAATCGAGTGGGTGATTGGGGAGATCATAGGGCGCGAAAAGCTTGTGGATAGCGGTCTTTCTGCGCTTTGAGGCTCGCAGTAATTTGGCACAGTGAGGGATGGGCAAAACAGTGAAGCGGCAGCGTCGTCTGTCGG